>JAPORB010000124.1:1466-19495 GCA_026710425.1 Gammaproteobacteria bacterium | reverse complement strand
GGGAATCAAAATCCCGCAGTGCGAAATGGATCAGCTCAATATTACCAAAGATCCCGATATCCCAAGCTGGAACTATTTGATTGCTCCACAACCATCAAATATGGCAGAACACCGTCGGTGCCTGAACTGAGAATGCCAAATTATTTTTGCGCAAGCTCTAAGATGCAAAAACGGTCACGATGGTGTGAAATTGCAATTTTAACCACTGACCACGGTAGGGAATCAGGTTACCCCGGTTCTCCTACATAGATCCGCTCGGGAACTCTCACGCATTTAGCTCCTAACCTTGGGTAATGACCATCTTCATCGTATCTGGTCCACCTCAGGTGACAGGGGTTGTCTGTTTCTGAGCACGCCCCTTGGTTTGGCATATAGATTTCTCTCGGCCCCCAGCACTTTGCTATGACGACTCCACAGAGTATTTCAACCCTTTGTTCGCCATCCTCATCACCACTATGGCTGAGTCTGACCTCTTCGTCTCATTCATACTTAGCTTCGGGTCTCCCCTCCTTTCCATTGCGGCTCTAACTTAAAGGTCCAAAACTCCACAAGTATTCATGCCTCAGATTCATTCGTCTTGGTTACGATAACGCTCAAACCAGCCTAAAATATTGTCCACTTTTGCAATTTGCTGAGAAGGGCGTTCGGCAATACCATGGGAGGCTTCCGGTACCCTGACCAACATCGTATCAATCTCCCGCAACTTTAATGCCTGGTAAAATTGTTCAGATTCTGCGATGGGTGTGCGGTGGTCAGCCTCACCAGTGAGAAGTAATGTTGGTGTGCTTACATCGCCAACCAGAGATAACGGTGACCTGCGCCAGTATTCGTCTGGATCTTCCCAAGGCATTTTCTCAAACCAGTAGCGTGTCACTCCTTCAGGTATATCGCTGTACAGGGCATGACTGATCCAGTTAATAACAGGTTTGGCCACCGCAGCGGCAGCAAAGCGGTCCGTGTTGCCAACAATCCAAGCACTTAGAACACCCCCACCAGAACCACCAGTCACAAAAAGCTGATCCTCATCAATGAAACCCCGGTCAATTACCGAGTCCACTCCCGACATCAGGTCATCATAATCCTGCCCCGGATAGTTGTGATGAATCTCATTTGAAAATTGGGAGCCGTAACTGGTTGACCCTCTGGGATTCGTATAGAGCACGATATAACCAGCAGCGGCATAAAGCTGAACCTCTGTGGAAAAATAAGGACCATAAGCAGTGAAAGGTCCACCATGGATTTCCAGCAGCAAGGGGTATTTCCTTGCTGGATCAAAATCAGGAGGCATGACCATCCAGCCATACACATCATAATCACCGACAGAGGAACGCCAGCTGATTTTCTCCACAGATCCCAGTTGCTTGTGTCCCAGCAAATCTTCATTCAGCGCGGTGAGTTTGCTGATACCTTCGCCACGGCGACCCACAGCAACATCGGCTGGTTGCAGTGTGCTAGACGCTGTATAGGCATAGCTGCCGTCATTTGCGACTGAATAGCTACCGCTGGTGTAAGGTCTGCTGATACCAACACCCCCCATATCACTCAACATCGACTGACTGTTGCCTTCCATATCAAGGCTGGCCAGATTTCGTTCACCAAAATCATCGTAGGAGATTAGCAGACTGCTGGAGCTGCCAGCCCAGTCCAGGCTAATAACTGAACGATCCAGAGTTTCGGTCAAGAGACTAATGGAGCCACTGTCTATTTCCAGCATGCTGGCTTCAACATTCTGGTATCCCAGATACTCGTCTTCATAACCGAGAAATGCTATGCGGCTTCCGTCAGGAGAAAACGCAGGAGCATAATCAGGCCCATTTCGAGAAGTCAGTTGTGTCATTTCAGAGGAAGATACATTGACTGACCACAGATCACTGTTTCTGTTTCGATAACGCCAGTCTGCATTGCGGTTGGCGGAAAGTACTATCACCTCATTATCTGGAGACCAGCTTAGCCTGCCACCGTGATTAAACTCTCCCGAGGTAATCTGTCGCGGCGTTCCCCCTTCGGTAGGAATAACAAAAACATGGCTGTAACCCCGCTCCAGATATCCGCGACCATCAGCTCGGTAAGTCAATTCGTCAATGACTGTCACACCCGGTGCCCACTCGGCTCCTTCTGGTTTATCGGGCGATGTGGTCAAAGTTACTGGTTCGGATTCGACAAGCATAGAAAAGGCTATCTGCTCTCCATCATTGGACCAGGCTATACCACTGGGAGGATGCTCAAGGTTGCTGAGCAGTGCAGTTTGTCCACTGTCCATCCAACGCACAAATAGTTCAGGCCCACGACCCTCCGCACTGGATATGTAGGCAAGTCTGGTGCCATCTGGAGACCAACGCGGGCTGGAATAGGTATCGGTTCCAGACAGCAAAGGACGATGTTCACTGCCATCGGTATTTATGATCCATAAATTGGCCCGTGCCCTATCGGTCATGATGTCATTGCTGTTGCGAACATACACTACCTGGGAGCCATCGGGCGAGATCTGAGGATCAGCAGCAACCTCCAGTTCGAAGACATCCGTATTGATAAATTGGCTGGCATGATGATTGTCACCCAAAGTGACTGTAGAAAAGAACAAAGCGCATAGTCCAACGAAGACTGAATTGAAACGGGTCATAAGTATTTTCCAATTAGCAGAACTGAATTTTGGTACACAACTGCAACAGGTTCCTAAATCATCACCAGAACTTAAGGAATGAGCTAACCTTGACGGATGCTATCTTTCGTATAGGCGAATCCTAGTCGTCGGAACCATACTCATCCTGAAGTTCAAGTCTACGGGCTCCGGCGAGCATGCCAGGCATGGCATGATTGCCTTCATGACAAGCATACTCATACATCTTTCCATCCATGTTGTGAAAGCTCAATTCAGCTGTCCAGGGTTGCAAATAGAGATTGGGATCATTCACTGTGAATTGATATACGATCTCTGAATCCGAAAAACGGCGAAAGCGCTCTGTAATCACTCCATCGGCTGTAATTGGCACAGAGCTTTCTGCCATCTGCTTTGGATTGATGTTGACCGTTTCAACGATGAGCTGACCATCTTCATACCAACCGACAGAATCACCCAGCCATTGTTTGAGTACAGCAGGTCGACGATTGACCCTAGCTTGTTCTGCCGAGTCAAACACAGGAATGATACGTGCATCATGTGCCATTTCGACGACGATCATTACATATTCATCGGTCTGAATGAACTCATATGTGCTATTGTAGAGCGTACCCATCATGCCCGGGCCAGCTGTATTGCCAAAACCCAACAGGCATCGCTCTGCCAGCGGAAAAGCCTCTGGGCCATCATCCTCACCCACACCGGTAAGATAACGGGCACCGAAATTCTTTATTTCCCAGTCCGGTTGCGGCTGCTCACGACGGGGAATCCGGCCAGTGGCAGGATCGATAACATAGGAGGTACGAAGTTCACCCATGACATAGGCTAGGGAAGAACCGGGATCAGTCCAGAACAGGTTGTAGCCACGAAGACCAAAATCCCTGGCACCTTCGGGTGGTGCTCCGGTCTCCGGGTCGATGGCCGGACCAGCTTCAATATTTTCCGCTGGTATACCGGCCAATGCCATGCCAGACACCATCTGTGCAGCGACATCTGGTGAAACAACTAGGTCATCAACACCCTGCGGACGCTGCAGACTCGTCCGGGATGCATTAGTCCAGGTGCCGACAAAATCCGGTCTTCCAGACTCCTGTGCCTGCACAGTCATTAGCTGACCACTCATACCCAAGCCAAGAATCATCCAGCCTAAAGTCAGTTTACTTATTGCCTTCATTGCTATTGCTCCAGATTGCAAACCCGCGCATCTCGCCCGATAAGGGTTTTAGGTAACTTCGGCGGTCTGTCACGGAATTGTGTCAGGTTTTTATTTTTGCCTGCCAGCTTCATACTCCAAAACATGTTGTATTTTATCATTATAAGAGGTTACTCTCCAGCTCTGTATCCCTGCTTTTCTGAAATAACTTGAATCCCGTCAACGGGAGGAGGTGCGATAATGATCAGGATTAATCATAAGTTCAAACTACTGTTGATTACCTTGGGTAGCTTTTGCCTGCTTCTGGCGATCAGTCAATTGGCTCGTGCCGCAGAATCAACATGGACCACTCTGATTGACGGTGCCGAAGGCCTGGAGAACTTCGATATTATTGGCGATGCCAACTGGACGTCCGAGATGGCTTACATCCGGGCAACTGAAGGCAGTGGTGCCTCGTGGTTGGTCAGTAAAAACAGTTATGACAATTTTCAGTTGCGTGTCGAGTTCTGGGCCAGCCATGATGCCAACAGCGGTGTTTACATGCGTTGTAAAGATGCAGAGCGCATCAACGACCGTGATTGTTATGAAGCAAATATCTTTGATCAACGCCCCGAGGCCGCCTACGGCACTGGGGGCATTGTACATGTAGCACCCGTTGAAGAACCCCTGCCCAAGGCTGGTGATCAATGGAACATCTACCTTCTTACCTTGGACGGCGATCATCTGATGGTGGAACTGAACGGAAGGCGCACAGTGGATGTTCGGGATGACTCACTGGACAGCGGTCCGTTTGCCTTGCAATGGGCCCGTGGTGAGTTGCGCTTAAGGAAAGTGCAGATTAGGGAGCTTTGAATCAGTCGTTATATCAAACCTATGGAGATTATGTTGAGTTGGTAGTGAGGTCAGTGCTAATGAGAGGATCCAGTGATTCGGGATTGAGAATGTTTCAGGCACTTCCGCACTCATTAAAAACCTTTATCTTTATCTGGCACGCATTGCCACTCGGCGGTAAGACCGGTAAGCTGGTTCCCAAAAATTGCTTTCAATGTGACCTCGCAACTCCTCTTCACTGGTTTCAAGGGCAAAGCCTTGGCGTTGCGCCACCCTGCCCACTTCAAAGGCGATCCTTTTGCTGATATCTTTTAGTGCTGTGAGTGGCGGTAGGATACCTTGGGTAGGATCATCAGACTTCGGTGCCAGGCTAGCTAAAGCCGTGCTTGCAACCATCAGCATCTCATCGGTAATGCGAGAGGCCTTGCAGGCAACCACACCCAAACCGATACCCGGAAAAATGTAGCTGTTATTACATTGCGAAATCTCGATTAGATTACCATCGTATTCGACTGAGCCAAACGGACTTCCGGTAGCCACAATGGCATTGCCTTCGGTCCATCGAATGATGTCCTGAGGATGCGCCTCCACCTTGCGGCAAGGATTGCTCAGGGGAAAAATGATGGGCTTACTGCAGGTCCAATGCAGTGTCTTTACCACCTTTTCGGTAAATAACCCCGGAACACCAGATACCCCGATTAATACTGTAGCCTCGGAATTGCTCACCACATCCTGAAGGTCGGGGTTCTGACTCGAGCTTGCGACTTTCCAGTGTTCAATCGCCGTTGGCTGCTGAGCCAGACGTTGTTGAAAATCCATCAGATCAGCTGCCCCTTGCACCAGCAAACCGTCCTTGTCGATCATAAAAATTTGTTTTCTGGCCAGAGCATCATCCAGCCCTTGCTCTACCATGGCAGCCACAATCAGTTCAGCAATGCCGCAACCGGCTGAGCCTGCCCCAACAATCACCAACCGCTGCTGTATCAGTAACTCGTTCTTTTTACTACAAGCCGCCAACAATGATCCCAGAGTGATGGCGGCCGTTCCCTGAATGTCATCGTTAAAGCAACATAGCCGATGCCGATAGCGTTGCAATAGAGGTGTGGCATTGGGCTGTGCAAAGTCTTCAAACTGTATCATCGCTCCTGGCCAGCGCCTAATTACAGCATCAATAAAGCTGTCAATGAATGCATCATATTCATTCCTGCCAATCCGCGGATGCCGACTGCCCATATACATGGGATCACTCAACGCCCTCTGATTGTTGGTGCCGACATCCAGTGCCACTGGCAAGGTATAAGCTGGAGAAATACCGCCACAGGCCGTATACAGTGACAATTTGCCAATGGCGATGCCCATGCCACCGACACCCTGGTCTCCCAACCCCAGTATTCGCTCACCATCTGTAACCACAATAACCTTGACCTTGTCCTTGGTAACGCTGCTCAGAATATCATCCATATACTCCCGCTCTTCCCAAGAGACAAATATGCCGCGGGCACTGCGATAAATATCAGAAAACAGTTCACAGGCATCGCCCACTGTCGGCGTATAAATTATAGGCAGCATTTCCACCAGATGATCGCTGAGCAATCTATAAAAAAGGGTTTCATTGTTATCCTGCACCGACCGCAAGTAGATATGCTTGTTTAGGGGGTCCTTGAATTCAAGGTATTGCTGATAGCAGCGTTCAGCCTGCTCATCAATGGTTTCATACGCCATAGGCAACAAGCCGATTAGGTTAAAAGCCAGTCGCTCCTTTGGCGAAAAAGCAAGTCCTTTGTTCAGCAGCGGTGTTTCCAATAATGAAGGTCCCGCATATGAGATATAGATTGGTTTGGTTTTCAGCATTGCTAGGTTATTTTGTCCGATGGAAAAAATAAATGACTGAATAGCTATTGGCATATGGATCCGGTTTTCACCATTTCCACTATTTGATTCATATTATCGCTTGTATCCAGCCGCTGATCACCGGCCATCAGTAGGCCAACTCAAATATTCAGCTGGTTCTATATCAGGTAGCGCAAACATTAGCTTTAGGTATTTGAGATCCTTGAGCATAGTTCACCACTTATATTATAACCTGTTCCCGCTCTCTGCTACATTTAATGATTCAACAGCAATTCCCGGTGGTGGACCAGTGGTAGCTTGATAAGGCTGTCTAGTAGAAAGTCTTTGCCTCAGAATCACCCATTCTCACTTTTTCGACAGCTTATTGATCTTCGACGGTGCTGCTTTGGCCAGATGACGCCAACACTGCACCCAGCATCTGATGGTAGAAGGTGACACTGCCATCCCGATAAGGCTTTTGGTAGCAGTGATCGCACTTCACCGTTGACGAAGAATGATACCCCGTGCCATCCGCTGACAACGGGTAATGCCCTATGAAGGTGAACTTCTCCAAGGCCATACCCCGCTGAAGTGGCGCAAACACCCTATTGAATGCGCCCGTAGATCGAAATGGTCCACTTCGTTAAGGTGCACCCATACCGCGGTGTCGCAGGGGATGCTGTCAAGACCAAACAGCAGCCTCAGGTTGTGTTGAACTGTTTCATCGCTGAGTGTATTTAGATCGAAGGCGAGTAGCGAAGAGTATTTCAAGACAAATATGGCCAGATCAGATATGAAGTAATCCGGCAGATCCCACTTCCACCCTTTCACCATATTAGGGATCTTCCTAAAACATTTCCTGACTATCGACATCAAACCGGATGCACTAAGATCGCTGCGAAACCTGGCTCTGTCCATGAAGTTCTCCCAAGATCAAGACCTCATGGCTATAATGGAGTTAGATTTGGCAAAAAGTTTACGATAGGTATTTATAGGTTCGTCGAAACCCTTTGATATTACTAACTCTGGAGACCAACCGGAATTGCTGATAATATAAAGTGTCCCGGCTTTTGGTTTAATGAGTCACACAGCCATGCTCCGGGAAACCTGCCTTGGCCAATTATGTTTCCACCTGTATAACCTCTATTGCCCTTCTCGCTCAGCCAAAATGCAGTGCCGCACATAGACTGGTGAGCCATGCAGTCTCGCAGGTCTGTTATCAAGTTCTTTGCCATAACAATCCTGGTAGAACTTGCCTTTGACCATCTCAGGAAACGCACCAGATGCTCCGTGCCTCCAGCATAACATGACCCGTTCACCATCTTGACGCTCCAGCAAAATGCGGTACTCACCACAATTATCCCTCACATCTGTAGGCCACTCGGCAGCCAATACTTCCGCAATGCCCAGTACTCGTACCAAGTGCTGCAAAGCAAAGTAGGCAGGGCGCTTACGCAATGTTCCAGAATCATTGCGATCAACCAGTCCATAACCTCTGGCCACCAGCCGCCACCAATACACTCGTTCTACCATGCCAGAGCAAAGTGCCAAGACCAGATAACGCACCATGTAGTCAGCACAGGTTTCCTCATCAACACCACTGTCATGAACCCCAGGCGGCTTCGGTAGTGGATAGTCAAATGGCATGGTTACCGGTGAATGCCTACCCGTGCCGAATAATGGCCAGTTGACTTCCGATACAATTACCCGATCGGTTCCGGGTGCCACATGACTTGCCACCGCCCGGGCCATGGCAAATTTTTCCAGGGCACCAAAACCACCTTGCATATTCTCCGGTGCTCCACGGCGATCCACATATAGGTGATGCGACATGGCCCCCAGTGAAACAGATTCTGGCCACCTTTTTAGTACCGAAATGAGGAAAGGATATTCAAAGTCAATGGTGGCCGGACCGATGATATTCAGTTGCGGGTAAGTGCGGGCAATAACCTCCAGAGGAGCATAAAAATCATCCAGTTCACCAAAACTCCACAACCCCCATTTCACCCGATTGATGGCATGCCCAAACTCAATAGCCTCAATCGAGTTATGCGTTTCTTTAAGTACACCAAGTACAAAACTTTGCCAGAATGATGGGTTAACTATTGCACAACGATCCTGTACAAAGGCAATCGTCACACCATGACCTGCTGCACAAAGTCGCTGGACCAACCGTGCCCGCCAAGCCTGTTGTTCTCGGTCTTGGTGATGATAAAACCGCACCAGCACAGGTAAATCGCCTAAGTATTGTAAAAGTTCAAGTTCCTGATCAAGTGAATCCTCATCAGGGTCCAATGCCAAAGCGAACCTGTCCTGCAGTGACCTGCGCTCGGTGAACAGTTGCGATTTCAGCCTCCTGTATTCAGCCCACACCTTTGGTGCGACTACCAAGGTATCCGTCAATATGCTAAATGAACGATTCGGCGGATACAGTCGCACTCTTTCCTTGCGGTCAAGTGCTGCCAATGCCTGATCAGAGGTGTCATCCCAAATCCAGATATTGCGGGGGGCCGGGGAAAGTTCTTCGCAAGGGACAGTCTTGGCTTGCTGTGCCAAACGGTACTCTCTGATTGGATGCCTCAATACCCGCGTACTCTCTCGCAACCTGAAGTGTTGACGATGCCTGCTAAAGGCATTCATAAACTCGGAAGCAGCTGGAGCACCCCAGTATAAATCAAGAAACATCAGCATTAGGTTGGAGGGAATATTCAGGCGCGATAAATCCCTTGCGCGCTGTGCCAAGCTTAATTGGTCCAGAATGCGACCCCGGTTCAGATCGATAATGCCAGCCATTATCCAGTTTCGCCGCTTGTGTTCCCGCAACAATATATTCTGATTACCCAGATCGTAATGCATAAATCCTGCATCATGCATACGCCGACATTCCTTGGCAACGACCCCGAGGAGATCCATGAACTCGCTGCCGGTACCTCCTTCATGTAACAAAGTAAGTAATGCCTGTTGCAGATTGACGGAATCTTGCAAAAACTGGGACAGATAGTAGCTTTCCACAAGTCGACTGCCTTTCCTGCTTTCAACAAAGGCAATCGGTACCGGTGTTGCCACTGCATTGGAAGTTAGCATTTCAGCAGCCTCAAACGAGCGTTGCGCCTTGGATTTTCGGAACCGCAAATCCAGCCAGTCCTTGAGGAATGACTGTTGGCCAAAACTTTTTACGAGCATATATATCTGATCACCAGAGACAGTCAGATTCAACCGCATACTTCGGTTACGACCGGAAGCAATCAGTGAGGACTGATCGCTCATTAATCTTCTCTGTAGATCAGTAAGTGCTACTACAAATTCATGGGAGTAAAAATCTGAACAGATCATTCCTCTGAGGGATCCTGCCATGAAGGCAATGCCTGAGGGAGAGTTCTGTTGAACTGAAGAAGCCACAGAGACCTTGGTCAGCGGGCAGAGTTGCGCGCCTTCAAACTACTCGCCGCATCAGAATCAATCCGAAAAAAGCGCATAACAGTATGGGTGTCATCACTGCAAGTAACGGGCTTAATCCGTAGATCAGGCTCACAGGCTCCATCATGCGCTGAATAGTAGTAAAGGCTATTCCTATACAAAGAGCAATAAATACTCGGTAACCCATAGTTGCTTCACGCAGCGGACCAAACACAAAGGACACTGCCAGAACCACCAGCGAAAGTGTGGCCAGCGGTTGCAGTATTTTTTTCCAGAAAGCCAAAAAGTAAATAGCACTATCGAGACCCTCTGCCTGAAAAAAACGAGCAAACCGATACAATCCGGAAACTGACTGCCGATCCGGGTCCACTAGCAGCACTCCCAGCAATTCGGGCGAGAGGTCGACGACCCATTTCTGCTGTTGATAGCGACTGGTAGTAATATTGTTAGTTCCAAAATGACTCAGCTGACCATTACTCATAAGCCAGTAAGGATCGCCTCCCTCTTCAATGTAATGTGCCGACTCGGCAAAATCAGCCAGAGCTAGCTCACGATCCTCATTAATTCTATATCGACTCACCCCATATAGTAGTCTGCCACCGGGAGCAATGGCGTTGATGTGAATGAACTCATTCCCAACCTTGCGCCAGGTACCAGTCTCGGCATTGATGGAACTGGTTCCACTAAGCCGCATCGCTTTATTGCTATTGGCCATCTGCTCCAGTGGCGGCGAGACATACTCACCAATGACCAACCCAATCAACATCAACACCAGGGCAGGTTTCAGCACGGCGGTCACAATACGCCATTTATGAACACCAGCTGCCTGCATGACAACCACCTCATTGCCAGAAGCCAGTATACCCAGTCCAAAGATAGTGCCACCCAAAGTCGCAAAGGGAAACATCTCATAAATACTGGTGGGTGTTGTCATGGCAACAAATACGATGGCGTGAACAACAGTGTAATCGCCATCGGCACTGCCCAATTCATCAATCAGCGAAAAAATCAATTCCAGAGAAACAATGATCCCCAGCGCAACAATGATTGACTTGAGTACAACTGTGCGTACATGCCGATCCAGCAGTTGCATCAGACTGCCTTCCCTGAATTGTGCATGCGAACCGGATTGCCGCACATAGCAATCATGCCTACTCCTATAAAGATCATATGAATCCACCACAGGCCAATAGCAGGAGGCAGCTTTGCATCGGCAACCAAGTCCCGACAGAACTCCAAAGACACGAAATATGCCATATACAACAGGGCCGCAGGTAACAGCTTGCTGTAGCGTCCCTGCCTTGGATTAACCCTGCTCATGGGGACGGCAATCAGGCTGATCACCGGAATCAGCAAAAGCGTCGACAGCCGCCACTGTAGCTCGGCCTGGTGTGACAACTCATCCGATCCGATCAACATGGCGGTTGACAGTGTGGATTCCTCCAGCACCTGGTCAAGAGCTTCGGGGGTCGGCAACAGAATAGTCTGACTGTCAAATTCACCAATGGCGAAATCTCCTTCGCCAGGGGTACCATCGTATTGCAGTACGTTGTCTAGCCGCATGAAACGAGCACCGGATTCCGGATCAATTTCCGGACGGGCACTTTCAGCCAGCAGTATTCTTGGTGGCGCAACATTCTGTTGACCTTCGGCAGCCAAGGCTACAAAAACATTATTCAGCTCCCTTCCTCCCTCTGGCGCATCCGCAATCTGTTCGGCATAAGTGGTACGCCCACCTTCAGAGTAGGACTGAAACTGCCCTGCCACAATCAAGTCGATTTCAGTCAGTTGGCTCTGCGCCTGAACCAGTGCCTCCATTTTTTGTTTGCCATAAGGGGCCAAATAAAGGCTGATCACAGCAACCATAAACAGTATGAGCATGATTGCCCCTGAGGTATGCAGCAGCAGGCGTTTCTGACTGATCCCGGATCCCACCAGAATTACCATTTCATTCTCGGCATACATACGACCGTAAGCCAAGATAATGGCAAGAAAAAGAGCAAGGGGCAGAATAACTAGAAGAAACTCAGGTACACGGTAAAGCATAATCAACAGCAGTATATCCGGGGCTTTGTCGCCAGCTACCGCTTCCCCCAGATATTGAATAAACCGCCCAGTCAAGGCTACTGCCAGCAGAATACCTGTTACCACACAGACAATCTGCAAAACTTGTGTATTTAAATAGCGAAAAATAATCAAAAGCTGTATTCCGGTGCAGTTGTCCGTTCAATTTAATGGCAAGTTTTCTGTTACATGGAATCAACTCGGACTAGGTGAAGACAGGCTTGAATCCAGACCGCCAGGTTAATAATAGCTAGATTGCACATAGCAAGACTGGCTCAGGCATTGAGGTCTACCTTGAGTTGCTCGGTATTGCCAGCAAATGTTAGGGTTTGTATCTTGCCCGCATGCTCAATATTGACCATGTTGGATTGATCTGGCCACACATCTCTGAGAGCAAGGTTAACGATCGATAAGCTGTGGATACCGTCTCTTTGCGGCACTTCCTGGTATACCCACAGGAACTGACCATCGATTTCCTCCCCCACATAGCTCAATGGCAACCTTTCCGTGGAGCCGTCACTCAACATGACTGAAATTGCAAATCGGTTCATCACATAACTGCTGAACAACTCTCTGGATTCTGCGGACTCCATCAAAGTTTGCCGCTGCCCGAAAATCAGGCTGACAGCATGTTCTGCGTCATGCACAAAAAAACGATGCATTACCTCAATATTACCGGTAGTGGGATTGAACAAGACTCGGGATATGGCCGCCTTTTGCTGATGGGCACTACTCTGTGTGGCCAACAAACTCACTAGCAGCATTAAGCAACATAGCTGTGCTGAACGTGATAACTCAAATGCAGGACCCCTCACCCTATTCATTTTTCTCATCATTCTCACCACCGCTTTCATCTTCGCCTGTATCCAATTCGGCCTTGCTGTCCTGCATGATATCCCTGCTCAACATCCCGCTGCGTCCATCTGCCTTGAAAGCTTCGATCCTCGAGGGAATGATACGGCGAGGATAATAGTTGTTCTCAATGTTGACATCAGCTGTTTCCTGCAAGGGATCAACCACAATGCTGGTAATTTCCTTTTCAGTCACCACCAGTTTTTTTACCATTGATGGTGAGCGCCTCCAGATTTCGGCTGGAAGGCGCAACTCCTCACTACTGCCTTCGCTAAAGCTGAATTGCAGAATAATTGGCATGACCAGCCCGCCTTCATTGGAAAACTCCAACAGGTAATAGTTCAGATCTTCTTCAACTGCACGCTCCAATACAGTCCGCTCCCAATCTTCCAGTCCCTCAAGAAAGCTGTTGTAGCGATTGCGCTCTATATTGGTAACTGTAAACTGATCGTTCTCATCATAGAAATCCCGCAAGTCAGTATTGCGCTCAACCCAGGTCAAGCGCCCTTCCTGGCGATTGCGCTCACTATAAATTGATTGCGGCAGAGCCTTTTCGAAATCACGCCGACGGGAGTAATCAATATCAGGATTCTCGGTGTCAATGCGCATCTGATAAACCCGGTTCAGGCTGATATCCACATGATCGGTGGTGTAAAACCAGCCGCGCCAGAACCAGTCGAGATCAATCCCGGAAGCTTCTTCCATGGTGCGAAAAAAGTCAGCTGGTGTCGGTCTCTTGAACGCCCACAATCGTGAATACTCACCAAAGGCAAAATCAAACAACTCGCGCCCCATAATGGTTTCACGCAAAATATTTATTGCTGTAGCAGGTTTGGTATAGGCATTAGGCCCCAGTCGCAACACGCTGTCTGACTGAGTCATTACCGGTACCTGATTACTGGACTCCATGTAATCTGTGATATAGCGCGGTTCTACACTCCAAGGGATTTCCGAATCCCATTCCCGACTGGCCACGGATTCCAGATAGCTGTTGATGCCCTCATCCATCCAAGTCCACTGTCGTTCATCTGAATTCACAATCATCGGAAAATAAAAATGGCCAATCTCATGAATCACCACAGCGATCATGAATCTCTTGGTGGCCAGCGTATAGGTTCGGCTGCCATCATCCTGTAAGGTGGTGCGTGGACCGTTAAAGGTGATCATTGGATATTCCATGCCTCCTACAAAACCCACATTGACCGACTGCGCCGTAGGGTAAGGAAAGTCGAAGGAGAAGCGGCTGTATACCTTCAATGTGTGTATAACTACTTCAGTGGAATAATCCGACCATAGGGTTCCACCTTCTTTCGGGTAAAACGACATGGCCATCACCATTTCCTGTTCAGCATCAGGTTGATGATGGGCACGGGCGTCCCAGATGAATTTGCGTGACGAAGACCAGGCAAAATCACGAACATCCTCTGCCGCAAAGCGCCAGGTGGCTGTCTGACTGACACCCTCGCGCTCATTCTCCAGAGCCTCTTCCGGTGTTACAATAAAAACGGGTCGGCTTGCATCTTCGGCCACCCGCAACCGCTCACGTTGCTCACGGGTCAGTACTTCACTAGCATTCTGCAATTCTCCAGTGGCCGCAACGATATGATCAGCTGGCACGGTGATGGACACATCATAGTCACCAAACTCCAGCGTGAACTCACCGGATCCAAGAAATTCCTTGTTTGTCCAGCCCTCATAATCAGTGTAGGCCACCAGGCGTGGAAACCATTGCGAAAGGGCAAAAATATGATTGCCCCCCTCTCGTTCATCGTCAGGAAAGTGTTCGTAGCCACCACGGGAATTAAGAATTTCACCATTGACAATATCAAACTCGAAATCTATACGCAGCTGCACCTCCTCCCCGCTTCCCAGTGGTTCCGCAAGGTCGATCCGCATCAGGGTACCCACGATGGTGTGTTGCAGAGTATTTTCCCGATTATCGGAGACAACATTAATTTGATGACCAAGACTGGCATCGTCGTAGTACTGCAATGACTGCAGTTGCCGAAGACTGATTCGGGCCGGCTCATTGTCGTCGCCATCCGGGCTGTTTCCACCAAAGGTGCCACTCATCACGGCCAAGGAGTCAGAGCGGAAACGATTCTGATCCAGTTGCAGCCACAGATAAGTCAAGGTGTCAGGCGAGTTGTTGTAGTAAGTAATCAGCTCGGTGGCACTAATGTGCTGGTTGTCCTCATCAAGAAAGACCTCGATCTCATAGTCTACTGTCTGCTGCCAGTACTCGTGACCGGGGGCACCAGCAGCATTGCGATAACTGTTGGGGGTGGGCAGAATTTCGTCCAGTTGCCTGAACTTGTCCTCGAAATCTCCCTTGGTCTGCTGAATCCCCTGTCCATAGGCCAAGGTGCAGACCAGGAAAAACATGCCCGCCGTAGCCCTCATTACTCCTCTGGTCATAACCAATATCCTCCACATAACCTGTTGTCGCTGCTCCGACGATATCGTGCATCAATTCGGGAAAATGCCTGGTAATGATACTTTTTTCGCTCCAGCGATATGAATCGGCATTTCACATCTCTGACTAGCTGCATTCAGCAGACAGACTACTCAGCATAACCGCATGCCAGCAGGCACTGTTTATGCTCCCGGATTTCAATCTCGCCTTTCCGCTCTGGCAAAATTCGAGAAACTTACCCTTCCTGGCCATTTCTGGTACCAGCTGACATTGACTAGAGTTTAACTTAGCCAGCCATAAGCAGACTGGCTTTCTTGCAGCCACTGATCTGCTCCAGCACAAAATGATCGCAGTCATTGAACCGGGCAAACCGCTGTAGCTCGGCCCGAAACGCCCGATAAAACTGTTCCTTGTTATCCACCGTTTTTTCAATATGCAGGTGCAGAAGTCTCAGCCTGCGGGACTTGCGATCCGCCTTGGCATCCAGTCTGCCTACCAGCTGGTTTCGGTATAACAATGGCAAACAAAAATAGCCGAACTGTCGGTTCTCTCGCTTCTTGTAGCACTCGATCTGGTAGTCGAACTGAAACAGCTGCCGCGTTCGCTGCCGTTGAATAATGGCATTATCGAAGGGTGAGAGAATACGAAAACCACAAGAGGGCAAAAGTGATTCCATCAGTTCCATTGATTCCGGCTTCAGGAAAAACTCCTGTTTCCCGAGTCGTGCCCTGATTACCAAGCCCTCCTCCTGCAAGACCGCCAGTGCTGATAGCAGTGCTGTCCCCAGTCCCTTGCGCAAGTAGCCTATCTGCCTTGCCTGCCCCAGTATATTAACCTGCAGATAACTACGGACAAGATGCTGACAAAACTCCTCTATCGTTGGCTCCTGCGTGTTGACCCCAGAAGGCAGCACTCGCTCTCGCAGGTCATAAACCTTATGGAAATTTTTGCGGTAGGGAATCATCAGTTCCCCTTCCATAAACAGTTGCTCCAGTGCCTGCTTTGAAGGTGCCCGAGCCCACATTGCCTTGCTGCGAGGCTTGTCATTGAAGTCCTTTGCCATCAATGCTCCCTCATTACGAATGCGCGCCAGCACACTGTCCATTTGCCGCCTGTTCCTGGCATGCCAGTGTCCTTTCCCCGCCGCCACAAGATTCATTATGGGCAAGGAGAACCGATAGTCTTTCATAGGGAGAATAGCCAGTGCGTGCGCCCAGTGTTCAAAAATCTTACCCTCATACTGCAACCTATCCACATGATGCAGACGATATTGAGGCAAGCGATTCCACAACGTATGGTGATGGGCACGGGCGACAACACTGAGTGTATCCAGCTGCACATATCCCAAATGCTCAATGGCCTTCAGCGTGGCAGCCGGTCCAGTACCCTGACTGCCTCGATGGCCCAACCATTGCGCGTGGACAATAGCCTTGCGAACCGTTTCCAGCCCGCACGGAAGATCAAGAGTCGATATTGCCATCAAATTGTAACGACATGTCCATCAAAGTCACTGACTGAAACAGCTGTTGGCGAACGCTAGATGCCTGAGACCGAAGAACATCAAAATATCAATCAAAACCCACCTGTGCCAGTAATGTACAACATCCGCGCTGATCACTCATTCGAAGACGGCTCATGCGGTCAGCTCGAAAAAAGTTGATTAACCGGAAAGTCTATCGACAATATCATCAAGATTTTCATGTCGAATATCCGTTCCTACTACCATATAAACCACATGTTCACAGATATTCTTGGCATGGTCGCCGATTCGTTCCATGGCCCGAAGTGCCCACAGCACATTTAGCATGAAAGAGAGACTGTCAGGTTCATTGGATATGTAGGTAATCATGGCACGCATGGCGGTGGCATATTCTGAATCTACATTTTGATCTTCCTGTGCCACCTGCAAAGCTGCTTCCGCATCATGCCTGACAAAAGCATCTAGCGACTGATTCAGTGCCCGCTGCACAAAATGACCCAGTCTGCGAAATTCAACAATGCCACTGGGCAATCTACCTTGTTCGCTTACTTTGATCGCCGCTTTGGCAATTTTGGCTGATTCATCAGCAATACGTTCCAGATCTCGAATAGCCTTGATGATGGCCAGCACCAGCCGCAGATCGCTGGCAGCCGGCTGGCGGAGGGCAATGATAAGATTACACTCTTCATCAATCTTCATTTCCATGGAATCAATGACATCATCTTCTTTGATGACATCGGAGGCTTTGCCACTGTCTGCATTAATCAGTGCGTCCAATGCTTCAGCGAGTTGTTTTTCCACTTTCCCACCCATTTCAAGCATATGCTTCCTGACCTCTTCGAGATCAGCATTAAACTGCTGCGAAATATGTAGTCCGTGTAATCCGGCTGTGGAATTCATCAGTATCGCCGTCATTCAATTTTCTGACTGGTCTGCAACAGCCAGTATACGACAAACGATTTTTTAATGCAAGCGGCAGGTTAATTAACCATAACGTCCAGTAATATAGTCTTCTGTCTGTTTTTCAGAAGGATTGGTAAATAACATATCGGTAGAATCAAATTCTATCATTTTACCCATATCCATGAAAGCAGCATGGTCAGAGACGCGGGCCGCTTGTTGCATATTATGAGTGACGATCAAAATAGTATATTTTTCGCGCAAATCATTGATCAGTTCTTCGATTTTAAGTGTGGAAATAGGGTCCAATGAGGAGGCTGGCTCGTCAAGCAGTAAAATGTCAGGTTGTACAGCAATGGCCCTGGCAATCACTAGGCGTTGCTGCTGCCCGCTCGACAACTCCAGCGCACTGGAATCTATTCTATCCTTAACCTCATCTGGTTCCCGGCCCGGCGGTTCACTCCCCACC
>JAPORB010000124.1:0-1456 GCA_026710425.1 Gammaproteobacteria bacterium | reverse complement strand
ACTCCAGAGCACTGGAATCTATTCTATCCTTAACCTCATCCCACAGCACCGCCAGTCGCAAAGCATTTTCGACTGTTTCATCCAAAATCCTGCGTGAGTTTATACCCTGGATACGCAGGCCAAAGGCCACATTGTCATAAATAGATTTTGGGAAAGGGTTGGGTTTCTGAAAGACCATCCCTACCCTTCGGCGCAAATTCGCCACATCGATCTGCTTTTGATAAATGTTTCTGCCATCAATTCTAATCTTACCCTTGATCTGACAACCTTCTATCAGGTCATTCATGCGGTTAAGACAACGAAGCAGACTGGATTTGCCGCAGCCACTGGGTCCCAAAAAGGCTGTAACCTTGTTACGGGGGACATCAAGGTTAATATCATGCAGTGCCTGCACTGCATTGCCATAAACAAGGTTGAGTTTCCGGATCTCTATACAGGTTGGATTCAACTCTTTGCCAGTAAGCTTCCCGCTGGCAACTGCGGCATCAGTCACCTCATCAGACTGCAAAGACTGAGTTGGCACAGTTTATTACCCTCTATACTGATATTGCATCCTGCCAAGCGGCAGTCAATGCGACCTTAATGTTTCACTTCTAACTTCATCACCCACCTCTCCTGAAAAGCTTTTCACTTGATCAGGTAAACTCCTAACCTAGTGACCAGCTTATTGAAACCGGAGACAGTTAATGTAATGACATACTCTGACACTAAGCAGATCATTACGATGGATGCATTAATTTCATGTGCTTTGACCTCGTTGACGAGAGAAGTCAGAAAATCAGATTTACCTAAGCATCTCTGTATTACTCTCCTTATGGTGAATGATACGAGGCCTTTTTGCATTTCTGGAATATCTGAAAACTAATTCATCACCTCAATTAGCAAACTTTTGTATTTCCTGGGATATGAAAACACTCATTCTATGTCGTGAAAGTTCCAATTAAATTTTAGGAAAGCTGAACATCAAACCTCTAAACCTATTCCATTTATTCCCTATTGGGCCTACTTAAAAATAACTGATTTGTACATGTTGTCTTTAACTTGATCTGCATGGATTCGACCAAGTCCTGGCACCTGCACTACTTCCAGCTACGCCAGTCCTTAAAAATGGGATATAGCCTAGGAGTATTTCGGGCAATTCGGGTGCTCTGAGTGAGTTTGCTCTTAACAGCCCCAGACTACTACCATTGAACCGTTTACCGCCTCTTCATAGCGGAAAATGCGCTCATCCCAGGTTTTCGAGGCATCGGACTCGAAGACGACCAGATGCCCCTCGGCGGTGCCGCAACGGTTCATGTAACCGCCGATTTGTTCAATACCTTGCGCGATCACCCAATTTATTGAATTGCGTGCGCGGCGCACCTTACACTCAATGACGATGCGCCGTTGTTCGCCATCGCCCAGCGGCCAGCTTACCAGCAAGTCGGTGCGACCTCTGCCGGTCGCATACTCACGA
>JAPORB010000130.1 GCA_026710425.1 Gammaproteobacteria bacterium | reverse complement strand
TGGAATAGCAGGGCATCAAAATTAATATCATCGACATTGAAGGTAGTGATCACGACTTGTATGGCGGCACGATTACGCAATGCCGCTGGACTGATTCCCTTTCCATCATTACTTTATAGAGGAAGGTAGGAGAGCCGGTCTTGAACCAGCGGGGCACAAACTCACGGCTCATTGCTCTAGAAAAGCTCTTTCAGTATTTCTACCAAAATGCTTTTGTCAAAGCGGCGCGGGCGGGACAGAGAGTAGAGTCTTCCCCCGACTTATTAATTGAAGTATATGAGAGGTTTTTCGATATAGTAACAGCCATTTGACACAGGTTGGCGAAGGACTGGATACCAGTTGGGATATTTGTTTGTAATGACCAGAGAAAAATCTATATTTATTGCAGGGTAATGAATCATACAATGAGGCACTAGAAAACGCATTATTTCCAGTACCCAGTTTGGCAACAGGCTGATCTGATTCTATTTGCCGCAGAATGGATCGTTAGTTGAATAAACGAATAATGGCATTCTACTAGCTTCCATAGTTATCAATCAGATAAGTTATGACTTACAACAGGTCAAATCAGTCTCCTGGATTCGCATATAGATACGCCGTGGAGAGTGAATCAAAGAACCTCTTGTCAAACTGTTAATCATCAAATGTAAACATGTGAAAGAATAGTTTGACGGTGAGTTCATTATGTCCATTAGTGGATAAATTTTATATTTTGAAGCGGGATATCGCCAATGCCAATAAAATATCTCGGTTTGCTTCTATTGGTTGATGATTGATATGTCGTTCTTTGGGCCCATGACTGCCAAAAACAAAAGTCGCCTTGATGAATGGATATCCCTTTGGATCAATTTAGAAATGGCTTACTTTACTGCATCTGACGATCGGCAATACAGTAGGTGAGTGTATCAAAGCTGGTCAATGGCATGTGAACATTTTATTTCCAAGAGGTACAGGCTGACACGATCTCGGTGTTTAAATAAGAACGGGGTGGCATAGTGCCACCCCGTTTTGAATCACTTCTTGAAGAACTAGTGCTTAGAAATCAGCTCTCAGGCGAGCATAATAATAACCGCCCTGCCATGGAACAACGGATCCAGAAGCGTATATGCGACCACAGCAGTTGTCGCCAATAGTGTCGGCATCCGGATACTCATCAAAGATGTTACGACCGCCAGCAGACAATCTTATGATGTCATTAATCTGCCACTGAGCCTCGAGATCAAAAAAGTAAACATCCGAAATCGTCTGGTAACGGAGAGGATTGCCTCCGGTATTGGAGTTGGTTGATTCACCAAACCACATCAGTCGGCCAATGACATTAATGTCACCCACCGAATGCATGGCGGTAAAATTACCACGCCACTTTGGATCGTATTCTGTGAAATCAAAGCGGTCTTCGGCATTAAGGAACCTGCTCGGATCAGACTCGAAGGAATTTTCCGTATAGTTAATGGCAGCCGTCAGTGTCGTCGTGCCGACATCGCCCCCCCAAGCGAGCGGGTAGTTGGCAACGATGTCCAAACCCTCGGTACGGGTGTCGAATGCATTGGTGAAATAGAATACGCCACCAATCGTGTTTGCACCTGCTACACCAGCGGCATCAAGAGCAAGAAAGTTTTGATACGCATCACCTGAACCAGGGTCGGTTGAAACAGTGCGGGTAGAGATTGCATTCGTTCGATCATCAATGTCGATCAGGTAGTAATCCAGAGTAAGGTCCAGATCTCCGATGCTTCCTGTAACTCCGATAGTAAAGTTGTTAGACTTTTCAGGACGCAACGGATCAGCACCTAGTGCAGCTGCTACCGGGCCATTGGCCGGAAAAAGCCCAGTTGCCACCGGGAAGCCATCTGGGAGACGTGTGGAAACGTTCACTGTACCTTGCTGACCAGGCGTTGGTGCTCGGAAGCCAGTACCGATTGAGGCACGAGCATTCCAGTCATCGGTCAACTTTAATCGTCCTGCCAGTTGGAACAATACTTCAGAGTCGAAGTCGTCGTAGTTCTCATAGCGTACCGCACCTTGCATGTAGAGCGCGTCAGTGATGTCACCACTTAGTTCACC
>JAPORB010000208.1 GCA_026710425.1 Gammaproteobacteria bacterium | reverse complement strand
TGACCGATCGCCTGGGTATTGGCAACAAAACCATTCCTCCTCTGCCTGATATTATTGCCGAAAGAGCGGCTGTTGCCACGGGTTATTGAGAAGTTACGGAGTGGGTAATTGAACACAAATCGGTTGGAATTAGTCCTTTTTAGCCACAGCGCAAATGCCTCCATCGGTAGCATGATACAACTTCATGCAGGGAAATGGTAAATTTGTGAAATTGACTAAATTGAAGGGAAGGCTGCTTGGATAGATTTTTGAGGGTGGGAGCAGGACATATGCTGATTCAGCCAGGCATGTTCTGTGGTATCAAATCGTAATGGAGAATTATGATTGCGATTATGCAAGCCATTAGTGGTCGGCGGCAGAGTCTTTTTGATGACACCTGACATACTCGGTCGGAACTATGGGAGCTGAGTATTACGAATTATTAGTTCTTGCTGGTCAGTTATCATTTGCCAGGACATTCTCGGGTAAGTGTCTTTGTCTGGTCTATTGCTACCATGCTGGAGTAGCGTGCCTGCAAAAAGGCTGGCACTTTGCATGCGGATATTGAAAGGCTGCGCAAAAAGTTCAATTGGATTGAATCCGGCAAAACTTATTTGTACTGATTACTGAGTATAATCCCACACAAAACAGCATTCCAGAGTCAAGTCAATGGAGATTTGTCGCACAGATCTAATCATTCACATATTCTGATTATCAAGACAGTGAGTCAAACCATACTGTGTTCGTTCGCCATTTTTGACTAAACGCTAGCCACTGGATCGGTTTTTCAAGGATTGAGAGAGGACTGAGCAACTATTGAGAGTTTCGTGTCCACTTGTTATCGCACCTAATATAGCCACTATCCGTAATTGCCTGTTGACAAGCTCTTGAGCAAAATGGTCTGACCAGAAGTTAGGGGATACTGTTAGTGTAAAGGTGTTTCACCGCATTGACAGACTACAACTTCGATTGTATTGATGATCCAACCTCTGATAATTGCCAGTGCTTGCAGAATAGCCTTTAGGCAAATTTCGTCACTTTCAGAGTACTGAACTTCCTGGCGAAAATAACGGCTTAGATCCTCTGGTATTCGCAGTTCCATCTTACGGCCACCCAACAACTACGATAACTCAATCTCCATTCCGGCCATATCCAAAAGACTGAGTATACGATCTGGTGTAAAATCCACTAGCATATCGATTTCGCTTTCAGGACAGTAATATGATCGTAAGGCTCAGTCGAATATTGAGGGCGTCGGATTCTATTTGCTACAAAGAAATCAGTCAGTTCTGATTTAGGTAAAGAAATATGGATTCATGTTAGATGTGTCATTTGAGTCAGCATTAAAGTTGATAGTATTAATTCCTTAATCAATTCTATATCTCAAGCACAATTATTATTGTCGAGCAAAATATAGACTACATCTTCATAGTTTGTAGACTTTTCTAAATCAACTTTAACGAGTATGCGTATACTTTGTCGGCTTAGTTTCCCAACAAAATATCCCAGCTCAAAGATGTCGATCTGTCTAGCACAGGGTTGCAGTTTTGGCTTATCATCTTTGAAGCATTCCAAGTCATCAGGTGTCAGAATAATTATCGCATATGCCACATCAGCATGATC
Source organism: Gammaproteobacteria bacterium (assembly GCA_026710425.1). Lineage (GTDB taxonomy): Bacteria > Pseudomonadota > Gammaproteobacteria > Pseudomonadales > Pseudohongiellaceae > UBA9145. Next base: position 18,179 of record JAPORB010000208.1, on the reverse strand, counting down.
TTCAAACTTCTCAACGATCGTGCGGCCAATATTTGGCTTTTCATGCAGGAGAATCGGTTAAAGATTCAATCTGTTATTCATAAATTCAGACTTGCCCAATCTGCCTATACAACCTGCTTTACCTACAAAGCGTCAGCTAAAAGTTATATTCAACAGTGCCGAATGCAGTCAGAGGCGGACCATAGAAAACAGTTGTATTGTTCTCAAGGCCCAATGATGAGGGACAGCCAATTGCACCAAAGCAGTAGCCCGCTGTGCGGTATTCCTCATCAGTCAGGTTTTTGCCATGCAGTCCAAGTCGCCATTGTTCATCACCGCTGGTCCACACAATACTGGCGTTCAGCAGACCATAGCCATCCTGATCGATATCCGGAGCCGCTATCTCAAATTGCTGAATCTCACTCTTATAGGAGAAGTTGGCATTAAGCAGCAAGTCGCCACCCGCCAGCGGCTGATTCCAGGATAGCCCGCCAAACAACATCTGCTCTGGCGTGTTCTGAATGGCACGTTGCGCCGACACATCAATGCCACCCACCAGCCATTCCTCAATACTCGGGTCAAGAAAACTGGCTGTAAATCGAGCACTGAGATTTTCGCTTAGCAGTAGATTGCCCTCAATTTCAATACCGGAGATTCGGGCCTGGGCTGCGTTGGTGACCGTACCGACAAAGCTGTCATTAACGCCATCACCATCACTGTCAATTCCAACCGAGCCCGGAATTTGCATGTCTTGATAATCACTGTAAAACAGAGCCACATTGGTGATGGCACGGTCATCCCACCAACTGGACTTAACACCGAATTCCCAAGAATCAAGTTCTTCCGCATCATAGCCCTGCTCCACTGCCGGAGTCAGAAAATTAGCACCTCGCGGATCAAAACTACCAGCCTTCCAGCCTTGTGAATAGCTGCCATACAGTTGTATATCATCACTGAAAGCATAGCTGAGATTTACTCGCGGCGAAAAATCATAAAAGGTACGCTCAGCTTCAAAGTCAGAATTTACGGCCAGCCTGGTGGCACTGCTGTTGCCAAAGAAAGGTGAGGCCACTCCCAGGTAATTGGCACGAAATATGTCTGCTTTGCGCTGGTCTTCCGTGTAGCGTCCACCCACTGATAGGGAAAGACTTTCCGACAGGTCATAAGTAAAGTCAGCAAACAGTGACAAGGCACTGGTCTCCACCAGGCCACCAGTATAGGCAGTGAGCCCGCCTGCGATCAATTGTCCGAGTACCACGTCGAAGTCGTTTGAAGCTTCTGAATCCAGATAGTAAAGGCCAAGCACGAGATTCCATCGATCCTGGTCCAACAGTAATTGGAATTCCTGGCTGAACTGTTCATTATCGTAAATAACTGGTGCATCAAAATCATTGCTTGGCAGACTATCAAAATCGATTACAGACTCGGTGTAATCTTCACGCCCGGAAGTAATAGAACGTAAAGTTAAAAAATCACCATTACTCCACTCCACAGAGGCCATCCATCCCTCTGACTCGACCTGATTGTTACCGTTGACGCCTGCGGTAGATGGCAGAGTGCTGGCAGCTGCATTAGTATCAAACACATCCTGTGGCGATGGAATACTAGTCAAGCCACCCGGGTAGGGTCGCCAGCCGGCCACTGCCGAGGATTGGTCATCGGTGTTATCGTAGGCCACTCTAAACAGCAGATTGTCGACAGGCTCCAGTTCGGCAGAAATGCGAAAGCCAAGAATGTCCTTGTCGTATTGCTCGCCACCAGTGAACAGATTGTCACCGAAGCCGTCGCGATTGAAGGAGGCTACTGTGGCACCCAAACGAAAGCGGTCTGTGACCGGGACAGATACCGTACCCACAAGATCGCTCTGATTCCATAGACCGTAGGAGCCACGCAATCTGACTTCAAACTCATCAGACAAACGGCGGGTTACATACTTGATTGCACCACCAACGGCATTGCGACCATATAAGGTCCCTTGTGGGCCTCGTAATACTTCAACCCGCTCCACATCATATAAATCAAGCAGCACACCCTGAGGACGAGCCAGATACACATCATCCAGGTACAAGGCAACGCCTTGCTCAAAACCGGCTAGCGGATCCTGTTGGCCTACACCCCGAATGAATGCGGTCAGTGTTGTATTGGTTGCACGGGTAGGTTCCAACGTAACACTCGGCACGGACTGGGCTACTTCGGTGATATCCACGGCCCCGCGCAGCCTTAGTTCATCGCCGCTGAGGGCAGTGACCGCAATGGGAACTTCCTGGAGATTTTCCGCCCGGCGCCGGGCGGTAACGGTGATCTCTTCAATGACCAAGCCACTACCTGCAGGTTGGGCAACAACTTGCAATGGAGATAATAGTGCCATCAAAGGCAAAAGACGGCTTGTAGCTTTCAGGAAACCGATGACAGATACAGGTGGAAAAGGCTGCATAGCAGACACCTCATTTAATCGCTATTAAGGATAAATGATAAAAAATTCAACAGTTGTTGAAAGTGGGCAGAATATTCAACAAACGTTGAATTGTCAAGCAACCAAGTCAATAATCAACGATATCATGTATCATGATTTTGCTTTTTTAAGCTTTTCTTGAGGTACGTCAAGAGATAGACACCTATAGGGCTCTATGGATACCAACATTCCCAAAAGGGATCGAATTCTTAATGCTGCGGAGGCACTGTTTGCCGAAAAGGGATATGCAGGTGTCTCGTTGCGCCAGATAGCGACTCAAGCCAATGTAGATGTGGCTCTGGCCAGCTACCACTTCGGCAAAAAACTGGAGCTGTTCCAGGCAGTATGTGAACGTCGTGCCCAAACCTTAAATCAGTCGCGACGCGAGGCATTGCATCACTGCCAGCGGAGTGCCAACGACAGTGGTCCCAGCGTCGAGCAGATTATTGAGGCATTCCTGCGTCCTCTTGAATCGGCCCAAGTAACTGGTGATGAGGGCTGGCGTAATTACCTGGCACTGGTCGCTTACATCAATAATTCTCCCAACTGGGGCGATCGTATGATGTCACAGTTATTTGATGATCTGGTGCAGGAGTACATTGAGGCACTGAAGCAGGCCTTGCCAGGTGCTCGAGAGGAAGATATCTATTGGTGTTACCACAATCTTTCTGGTGCATTGACTCTCACCCTGGCAAATACGGGTCGGATTAATCGCCTTTCCCGCGGCAAATGCGACAGTGCCGATTTCAAGGCTGCCTACGAACACATGATCCCCTTTATCGCCGCCGGATTTCGAGAGGTGTGTTCCCAAAAATAGCCGCACTCTGGATGAATTATGACTTCCCGAAACAGAGTTTCCCGCTGTCAGCTGACAATCCGCTGGCTAAGATTGTTTGGATGGACACACTAAGGAAACAGCAATATTTGGTGCTTATCTGACGGAATGAATAGTAAGTAAGCCTGGAATCAGGGCTGTTGAAGTGAGTTGCGATAGATCAGGAAGCAGAATCAGTTGGTTCCCTAAATTTCATAGGGGGCAAGATGTGCCCCCTAGATGGAAGTATTTATTATTATAAATTATTAATCTTTAGCTTTTGTTGTTATTTACTAGGGAGCCAATGATGGCACCGCATAAGCAGAGAGGTGGTTTACCTAGGACCCGGCAACAACTGGCTGCCTCAAGGTCACAATTCTACCTTCTTGTTGTTTATGCACAAATCATCGCCTTCGCTACAGCCTCTTTCTGACCTCTGCATTGCAGAGACTCTAAAAGTGACCAACCCGGCTGTGCCATTTTTTTTGTTATCGGATTTTGTTGTTTTTATTTGTTGTTTTTCTATGTACTGCTCCAATGATTACGCATTTACCATGCCAATTATTGATGTGAAAAATATGTTAATATATATCAACAGCTTATGGAAGAAGAATCCAATCTGGAACAATTAATGGGTAAGGATCTGTTACTAAAATCCCCTAAATAATGTGTAAAATTGTAGCAGTAACAAATATTTCAGAAATGACATATAAGGCGCAGAGTGGTGCGAAAGGAAGATCTATTCGAAGAAATCCGAAAGCTTAAGGAAAGTATCCAAGTCGGCAGCATGATGCAAAAAAGAGATTGGATTTAGAGTTTTCAGGCTTGCATGGTTATTACTGAGGTTGTTTCTTTTTTCTTGGTATGCCGAAACGCTGGCGTCTTTCCCACAGGCATTTTCTACTGATGCCCAGTTTTTGAGCCAGCTGAGTCTCATTCATGCTGTGTTGATGTTTCAGTACGAAGCGCTGAAAATAATCTTCCAGTGATAACTCTTCTGCCGCTGACTGGGATGCGTCCATGATTTCGATATCCGGGGTCTGTTCATTCACCTGCATCCTGGCTTCCAAATCAATGGCCAGCAGTTCCTCGCCGATTTCGTTACTCTCAGCCAGAACTACCGCCCGCTCGATGGCATTTTCCAGCTCGCGCACATTGCCGGGCCAGTGATAGCAGGCAATGGCCTTGCTTGCACCACTGGTGAAATCTAACTGCGGTGTTTTGAGTCGATGGCAGGTTCTTTGCAGGATTGCATCAGCAAGTTCAAGAATGTCTTCACCCCGTTCCCTCAAAGGTGGAATCAGTAAGGTCATCACATTAATTCGGTAGTACAGGTCTTCCCTAAAATGTCCATCAGCCACCAGTTGCTTGAGGTCCCTGTGGGTGGCCGCCACCAGCCGGACATCAACCTTTCTGGATTGAACCGAACCCACTTTTCGGATTTCATTTTCCTGCAGGACCCGTAATAACCGAGCTTGGGCTTCCAGTGGCAATTCCCCTATCTCGTCCAGAAACAGCGTGCTGCTGTTAGCGGCTTCAACCAGGCCGGTGCGAGTTGCCATTGCTCCAGTAAAGGCTCCTTTTTCATGACCAAAAAGTTCGGATTCAATGAGGTTCTCTGGAATCGCCGCACAATTGACCGAAATCATTTCCTGCTGCTGCCGATTGCTCAGTCTATGCATAGCTCTGGCTACCAGTTCCTTGCCGGTGCCCGATTCACCATTAATCAAAACAGTTGAGTCGGTAAGGGCAACCTTTTTGATTCTTCTGAACAACTCCTGCATATGTGGGCAGCTACCAATCATGCCCTCAATTGGTAACGCGTCCTGCTCCGTATCGGACTGCTCTATACTTCGGCTAAATGCATATTCCTGTATCACCTTGGAAATAGTGTCAATCAATTCCTTGTGTTCAAATGGCTTGGCAATGTAATCCACTGCCCCCATTTGAATGGAATCGATAGCCGACCGAATACTGGAATAGCTGGTCATTATCACTACCGGGGTGGAGGTTGCCTTGATTAGATCGGTGCCAGGGGCACCCGGCAATCGCAGGTCACTGATAATGACATCGAAGTTATCAACATCAAAATTCTCAAGCGACTCTTTTACCGTACCAGCCTCGCTGACTTCAAAGTTATGCCGCTCCAGTAGCCTTCTCAGCGCACTGCGTATGACCGCCTCGTCTTCGACGACTAACACCTGATTCTTGGTTGCCATGGTAGAGTATGTAATATTGACTTGTTGGATATTGAACCGCTCTTGAAGACTTTTCAGAGTATCCTGAAAAGACGTAATCATTCCGGTAAAACCTACATAAGCTTTTTTGCTTTATTCCCTTAATTGTGCTGACGGCGGTATTGATTCTTTATCTGGCCTCGATGCTGTTACTGTCATTGGCTTGCGGCTGTTTATCTCCTCTGTCTGTAATGCTTTCAGTCCCGGTGGCTTGTTCAGCTTCCGATTCCCGCTGACAGAGTGGGATTAACAGCACCACAGAGGTGCCAGTCCCTCGGGTCTTGTCTACTGGGCTGAGTATATCAATATCTCCCTTGAAATCCCCAACAATTGAAAAAACCAGGGACAAGCCCAACCCTGTGCCTTCCCCCGCTTCCTTGGTCGTAAAGAAGGGATCAAAAACGCGATCTCGAATCGCTGCCGGTATCCCCACTCCTTCGTCAGTTACCGCTATTCGGACCTGCTCACCCTGGCGGGATGCCTGGACTGCTATAGTAGTGCCAGACTGACTGGCATCGCGGGCATTATTGATTAGATTCACCAAAATCTGCACCAACTTCTGTGAATCACCTTCAATTCTTAACTCGGGTTCGCAACTGGTTTCTATGTCCATCTGCTTGGTCTTCTTGTCCAGCGAGACCAGCATGAGAGCTTCTTTCATACAGTCTGATACATTGACCATTTCTGTATTCAGATGAGTCACACTGCTTCCGGCATGGGCAAAATTTACCAGGGATTGTAGGATTTTAGAGGTTCTGTTGGTTTGTTCAATGATCTGCTCAGCGAGATTGTTCAGCTCAGAGTTCGGATATTCATCTCTTATGGTTTGTGCAAGGCAGGCGATACCCGTAATTGGATTACCAATCTCATGAGCAACGCCGGCAGCCAATCGACCAATAGATGCCAATCTCTCGCTGTGTGTAAGCCCCTGCTCCAGAGTCTCAAATTCTGTGATGTCTTCGATAAGTATTATGACACCCTGGTGACTGCTGCCGTAGATATCATCCTTTTGTATCCAGGCTTTGTGCAGATTCACAGTCTTCTTTTGACCCTGCAGCCTGAAATGTTGCCGATAGGCATGATTGGTGTCCTCGTCAAGAAAAGCAGTCAAAAGTGTACACCAAGGCTTGTCGATATCACCAAGCTGTAAACCGACCACCGTGCTGGCATCAATGCTGGTGAAGGCCTCCAGCGTCCTGTTCCACATGACTATCTCCGCATGGCTTCCTAGTGAGCAAACACCTAGTGGCAACTCAAGCAGAATCTGCCTGTGGTAACGTCTGAGGTTATCCAGGTCAACCGCAAGACCAGTCAAATTGCTGCGATAGGATTCGATTCGATTCTCAATCACATTGACATCGGCGGTATCGTGCTGGGCCACCACAGAGTAAGGCAAATAGCCATCAATAATCTCACTCGCAATGGCCGGTCCCATCAGCCCTGACAGGTTGGCTTCCAGGCGGCTGCGCAATGAGCGCAGGGAGGCTGGACGTTGATCATGTATCGCGATATCGAGATCCAGCAGGGCCTGTTTTACCTCTCGCTCGGCTGTACGCTGACCAAGTGGCTTGCTGAGGCTGCGAATAAACTCGTCCGGCGATTTAGCTACCAGGCCGCTGCGTTTTCTTCGGCGAATGGTATCCACAGCGCAAATCTCTGCCGAACTTCGTTCCTCATCTGTACTGACCGTACGCAAGGAAACAAAAATAAAGCAAAGAGTATTGACGATTAAGGACAGGGCAGCAATCTCATGCCAGTGCATTGAATCCAGCGAGACCGGGGTACCAGTGCGGGAAAACAGGGGAAGCAACAACAAGATAAACCACAAGGAAAAACCGGCCATCAGACCAGTGATAAACCCTTTCTTGTTACCCGGTGGCCAGTACAGAATGGTCACAATACCGGGCAGGAATTGCAGACAGGCGGTGAAAGCCACAGTGCCTATGATCTCAATACCGATTTGTCTATCCGGCAGTGAATAAAATAGAAAACCGGCCCAGATGATTGCCGTAATCAGCAAGCGTCGATACCACTGTAGCCAGCGATAGATGTCCTGATGAACCGCAGGCTGGTGCATCGGTAGAATCAGATGATTTAGGCACATATTGGACAGGGCCAATGTGATAACAATGATCAGTCCGCTGGCAGCAGAAAGGCCACCAACATAGGCCAGCAATGACAGTAGCGGGACATCGTAAGCAATACCGATAACCACTGGCAGGTATTCCACTGGGGCAGCACTGCCGGACTGCAATCCGGCCCAAAGGATGGGCAGTACTGGTAGGCTCAGTAACATAAAATAAAGCGGCAAACCCCAACTGGCAATGGACAGGGATTGCTGATCATTACTCTCATTAAAAGTGACATAAAACATATGTGGCATGGCGATTGCTGCGGTAAAAAAAAGCAATGCCACCAGGTGGAATGACGAAAAGTAATCTGTATCCCCAAGATCAGCCAACAGTCCAGGCTGTTGCTGCAGCCAGTTGTCCAGTCCTTCAAGACCGCCGAAGCCGCCAAAGACGGCAAATAGTCCCACCATCAGAAAGGCAAACAGCTTGACAAGTGATTCGAAGGCAATCGCCATAATCAGCCCATCATGTCGATTGCGACCTGTCTGCTGAGAAGTGCCAAATAGAATTGCAAATAAGGTTATCAGGCTACAAAACCCAAACGCCACCATGCCTTGGGATTCATCTGCAGAAAGCAAATTGGCTGTATCAGCCACGGCACGAATTTGCAGTGCCAGCAGTGGTGTCACCGCTATAAGTATTACCAGGGTACTGAGGGTTCCTGCCCAGGGTGAGCGATAGCGAAAGGCCATGAGATCAGCTAGGGAGCTCAATTGATACCTCTCAGTAAGATCCAGAAGCGGCTTAAGCAAAAGAGGTGAGAAAAGAAAGGTAAGCGAAATACCGATGAAGTGAGCCATATAGCCGTAGCCATCACGCTGGGCATTGCCAATGGACGTGTAGTAGGCCCAGACTGAGGCAAAAACCCCCAGCGAAAGAACGTAAATCACAGGATTGCGTACAAGGGTACGGGGTATCCAGCCATGATCTGTCGCCCAAGCGATTCCAAATAACAGCACCAGATAGCCGCTGCCTAGGATAAATAGAGTAGTCAGTTCAAAATTCATCAGTATTGCGCTTTCTGTGAACCCAGCTGGCAAAGGCAACGATCAGTGCACCAAGAAAGAAGGGACGATACCAGGCACCTTCTGAATGACTGACCCAGTCAATACTTAGCAGAAACAGAAAGTAAATAATGACAAGCAGAATGAGCAAGGCTCGGGGTATATACATCGTGATATGTACTTGGCAAGTGATTAACTGTCAATGAAACTCAATTTCGAAACAGACTATGAATTTCAAGTCGCCGTCAGATCGCAAGCAGACGCTGATTTCAGAGAACTGGTGTCTGCTTCCCTGAAGGGAATATTAGCTAATTTTGGTATAGTCTGTATATCCCAGCATGCCGTTGCTTCTGCAAGAATTTCCTGCGGTGGCAGTTTTTGTATCTCGGGGGGAAGTGGCTGATTTAACAACATCAAGGCCGTATGGATGAGTTCACTGCCACGGGTGCTATCAATGGCTTTGGCAAACTGTTGTTTGCTGAATTTTTGCCCCTGGTCATCTACCACAAGAGGGATGTGTGCATAGTGAGGAGTGGGCAGATTCAACAGCTGCTGCAGATAAATCTGGCGCGGAGTAGAATCAAGAAGGTCGAAGCCGCGCATCACATGTGAAATTTTCTGGAATGAATCATCTATAACAACGGCAAGTTGATAGGCAAACAAACCATCCTTGCGTTTGATGATGAAGTCACCGACTTCCTGCTCAAGCTTCTGTCTGATTGAACCGAAGACTCTATCATCAAAGGCTATCTCATCATTCCGCGTGCGCAAACGAATAGCTGAAGACCTCTTGTTCTGATCTTTGCGTGTACGGCAGTGCCCATTGTAAACCGAGCCCATTGCCCTGACTTTAGGACGCGTGCAGTCGCAATGAAAACACAAGCCGTCGTCCCAAAGCTTTTGCAATGCCTCATTGTAGGCATCAAGTCTGCTGCTCTGTCTGAGCACCTCGCCATCCCAGTGCAGCCCCAACTCTTCTAACTGCTTCAGGATGGTATCAGCCGCACCTTTAAGTTCCCGAGGTGGATCCAGGTCCTCCAGTCTCAGTAGCCAGCGACCACCATTGGCTTTGGCATCCAGGTAACTGGCTACCGCCGCCAGCAAGGAACCAATATGGAGGGGGCCTGTGGGGGAAGGTGCGAAGCGTCCGATATGGGCCATCGCTCACTCCAACAGATTTAAATGCTAGTTATGGTGGATTATGGAATCTGAAGCCCCATGCAATCCGCAAGGTCAGGGCATTCTCGCGTAAACATAGGTTATGGAAGCAGGCAGGTGGCAATGAATTCGCGTTATAATAAGATGCTGCGTCCTGCTGTCGGGCCATTTATTGTCCCAATTGTTTCTCCTTGATCTCGTCCAGAGTCTTGCAGTCCACACACTTGTTGGCTGTCGGTCTGGCCTCAAGTCGCCGGATTCCAATTTCTATGCCACAGGATTCGCAATAACCATATTCGTCCAGAGCGATGGCTTCTATGGTGTTGTCTATCTTCTTGATTAGCTTGCGTTCACGATCCCGAGTACGCAACTCCAGACTGAATTCCTCTTCTTGAGTTGCACGGTCAGCAGGATCAGGGTAATTTGCCGCATCATCCTGCATATGATGCATAGTCCGGTCCACTTCCTGCATCAGCTGTTCCCGCCAGTTCAGAAGAATTTGCCTGAAATGTTCTCGTTGTTTTTCGTTCATGTACTCCTCGCCACGCTTGGGCTTATAGGGAACGAAATTCTTAAGTACTGGTTGAGATTCTAAGTGTTGAGTGCTAGACATATTGATGCCTCTCTACTTGTCAACTGACATAATATAATTGCGCCTGACGTCATTTTATCATATCCCAATCTTGCCATTGCCTTATATGTGTGTGTAATGCCGAGGACGGGTCAGTAAAAGGCATTTCAGAAAAACTTATTGCGACCAAGTTCAACACTGGTCCCTGTACTTGCTATAGATCTGACCAACTTTTTCACTAGCAGTTGCAATAAATGTGGTCATGTTTTCTACTCGCAAACAGGATAGTGGCTTGGATTTTTATGTGAGCCTAAAATCTGGGTTAAAGACTGATTTGCCAAGCCGGAAAACTCACACGATCACTCCGATTCGATAAAATGGACTAACAAGGCGTTACACAAAACGTTATAAACTACCAGATTCTGAATCTGAGTTCAAAGTGCTGTTTGTGGTCCGGGAGAAGGTCCTATGGCGGTGTCTACCCGCACTTACTCTAAGATGAGTCCAGGGATATAATGAGAAACTACCGACCCTTTTTGCCACGGCATCCAGGCGGAAACAGTCGATGACAGCACAACAGCAAACATCCAACAGATCAGCAAAGGTCAATTCCTTTCGGGTGATGACGGTTATGCATCGGGCTGCCGAACTGGAGGCGACGGGACAAAAGATAATCCATATGGAAGTTGGCGAGCCTGATTTTACCACCGCCGAGCCGATTATAGATGCAGCCAAGCGGGCACTGGACAAGGGTTATACCCGCTATACGGCGGCTCCGGGCATCATTAAGCTCAGGCATCTAATTTGTGAGCATTATCAGCAAAATTATGGGGTCGACCTCGGTTGCGAACAAATTTTGATCACGCCCGGAGCCAGTGGTGGGCTCATGTTACTGACCAATCTGCTGGTGGAATCCGGAGCGGGCATTTTAATCAGCGATCCTGCTTATCCCTGTGTCAGAAATTTTATTCACCTGGCAGGGGGGCAACCGCAGCTGGTACCTGTGGGTAGGTCCGAGAACTTCCAACCTACGGTTGAGTTGCTGACAAGTTATGTCAGCGATAGCACACGCGGTGTCTGGCTGGCCTCACCCGGCAATCCCACTGGCACCATTGTAGACCGTGAGCAACTCTCGGCAATTGCCCGTTGGGCTAGTAGCCACAATTGCCATTTGCTGGTCGACGAAATTTATCATGGCTTACATTATGTCGATGACCTACCCACCGCGCTGGAGATTGACCCCTCTGCCTTTGTGGTCAACAGTTTTTCCAAGTACTTTGGCATGACTGGCTGGCGCCTGGGTTGGATTGTGGTACCTGAATCTTGCGTTGAGGTAGCCAATAGGCTGGCGCAAAATCTGTTTATCTCGTCCTCTTCTATTGCCCAGCATGCAGCTCTGGCAGCATTCGAACCGCAGACTCGGGAGATTCTCGAATCGCGCCGGGATGCTTTTCGCCTGCGCCGAAACTTTCTGGCCCAATCCTTGAGGGAACTGGGTTTTGGCCTGTCAGATCGTATCGACGGTGCCTTTTACCTTTATGCCAGTATTGAAAGGTTTTCCTCAGACTCGGAGGCATTCTGCCACGACCTGCTTGAAAGATTTGGTGTCGCCATCACCCCGGGGACCGATTTTGGTGAGCAGGAGGGCCTTAAACATGTCAGGTTTGCCTTCACCACAGGCATGGATGAATTGCGGTCAGGTGTTGATCGACTGGCTCAGGCACTGGGGCGATAAAATGCAATTTCCGCAGCCTCTGCAGGAAGGTCGACTGATCAGACGCTACAAGCGCTTTTTGGCCGATATTGAGACTTGCGATGGTACGAAAACCATCCATTGTCCCAACACCGGCTCCATGAAAAATTGCCAACAGCCGGGCTGCAGGGTCTGGTTCACCGATTCGGGAAATCCCAAGCGCAAATATCCGTGCACCTGGCAGTTGGTTGAGACATCTACAGGTGACAGTGTGGGTATAAACACTACATTAGCCAATTCACTGGTGGCAGAAGCTATCGATGCTGGTGTCGTCAGTGAACTGGCTGACTTTGGGCAGATGCGCACCGAGGTACGTTACGGTAGGCAAAATAGCCGGATTGATATACTGCTGACAAAGGCTTATGCAAGGGCAGAAGATACTTGTTATGTCGAAATAAAAAATGTCAGTCTTGGTGTAGAGAACCGGGTCGGGTTGTTTCCTGATGCAGTCACTTCCCGCGGTCAAAAACACCTACAGGAGTTAATGGACATCCAAAGGACCGGGGCCCGCGCAGTGCTTTTTTTCTGTGTCCAGCATACTGGTATTGATCGGGTGAGGCCTGCAGATGAAATTGATGCAAGGTATGGCAGATTATTGAGGGAGGCACAGATACAGGGGGTGGAGTTGCTGGCCTACCGTACCAGGTTCGACCTCTCCGCTTCTGCGATCACATTAAAAGATCGTATCCCTATTGAGTGCATTTGAACTAATATTTAAATTTGAATCGTAATTCCATAAAAAAAGAACTGGCAGTGAAATCATAAAAAACAGCTCTTTCAGGGTGGAAATGTCAGGGAAGTGCTGGCGATTTTAATACTTCTGGCATGATCATCAGGCTGCCATCTTGAACAATATGTGGGACCGGCTTGAGGAATTTGCCCTTGCAGGGACCAACCAGGCAACGACCATCCTCAATCTGGAAAAGAGCCCCGTGAGTTGCACAACGAATGAGAGCACCATCGTCGTCAAGAAACCGATTTTCCTCCCATTCCAGAGGTGTCCCCAGATGCGGACAGCGATTAAAGTACAGATAAATCTCGCCATCCTGTTTTACGGCAAAAAGGTAGACATTGCCATGTTCAATGCCACAAGAGGCACCTTCTTCAAGATCTTCGATACTAAGCAAGGTGATCATGCCAAGGCCTGCTCAAAATCTTCAAGCAGGTCCTCGGTATCTTCTATACCTACCGAGAATCGAATCATGCTATCGGTTATGCCCATGGATTGGCGTCGGTTGGCTCCCATTTCATGATAAATGGTGTGTGCAACCGGAATTGCCAGCGTGCGGGTGTCACCGAGATTGCTTGAAGCAATCACTGTCTGCATGCGATTGAGTATGTCAAAACAATCGACGCCGGGGGCCAGGTTGATGCTGAATATTGCCCCGAAGTATCTGAAAAGTTGACGGGCCCGCTCATGCTGAGGATGTCCCGGCAGACCTGGATAGAAGGTGTGATCCACCTTGTCATGACGATCGCAAAATCCGGCAAGTTCCTGGGCGTTGATGCAGGCCTGCTTTACTCTCATAGGCAGAGTTTCGGAGCCCACCGCCAGATGATGGGCCGCTTCAGGACCAAGTGATGCGCCCATATCACGCAAGCCTTTTTTTCTGATCTGAGTTATTCCCCACAGTGTGGAATCACCGCTTCGATAGGTATCAAGTATATTGTCAAAGCGAGTCCAGTCATACTTTCCGGTATCGGTAACCGCCCCTCCGAGCGCATTGCCATGACCACCGATATATTTGGTTAGTGAGTTCACCACCAGTCCGGCTCCCACACTTTTGGGGTTGAACAGATGCGGTGTAGTCATGGTATTGTCCACGCAATACAGTAGTCCCCGGCTCTTGCAGAAATCACCGATAGCTCGCAAGTCGGCTACCTGGGTCACCGGGTTGGCAATGGTCTCTACAAACACCAGCCTGGTAGTTTCGGTTACAGCCGCTTCGACCTCGGCGACATCAGCTGCATTCACATAGCTGACATTGATTCCCAGTCGCATCAGGCTGCTAAAAAAGCTGTTAGTGTTACCAAATAAAAAGGCACTGGAAACCAGATGATCGCCTTGACGCAGAAGTGCCAACATAGTGGAGGCGATTGCTGCCATACCAGTCGCAAAGGCTATGCTTGCCACCCCTTGTTCCATGGCTGTAATTCGGTCCTGCAGAGCCGTCACAGTGGGATTAGTTTGACGTCCATAGCTGTAGCCTGCGCGCTTGCCCTGAAATACCTCCGCCAGATGTCTGGCATCTTCATATTCGAAGGCTACAGAGGGATGAATGGCTTTATGCAGTACCCCATGTTCCGGCTTGCTGCGCCGATCAGAATGCAGATTGGTGGTGGTGAAGCCTTTATTGTTCATCATGAATTGTAGGTTTACAGGATTAAAGGGAAGAACTATTGAAGGCGAGTTTATACACCGGGAGTATCATTTTGGGAAGCATCGTTTTTGATTGCCACATATTGTTTGAAGAGCAGGTTAGAGGTAGTCATGGGATGCGCTTCAGTCAAAACCCTGAAACAGGGGTCTGGCCATGATAAGTGACTCAATGTCTGCGATACGCTGTTCATATATAACACTGTTACGATTGCGATAAAGACTATTGAAGTCCGCTTCCGACATACCATCCTGGTTATTGCCAGCCACAGGCATGTAGTCGTCCTCGGTTTCAATGGTACTGAGACGACTCTGCATCAATAAGGCAGAGTTTCTGTCTCGGATGGCAAGCGTCGCAATGGTCATTCCTACAATGTTTGCAGTCAAATCCGAAAAACTGAATCCACTGCGGTATCTGGCATCATAGGCTTCCTTGGTGGTGGACAGCATCCGGGCAAAACCAACCCCGGCTGATGAGGTTGTCGCGGCACTTGAGGTTAAGTGGCGCGCTAAATCCTGACGCCGCTGTAGCCGCACTTCAATAAACTTTACTGGGTCGATATTCGCAGTATCCGGTCCCAACAGTGTCTGCAGGCTTTCATTATTTACATAGATTGCCAGAGCCTGCAAGGCAGCCTGGTTCTCAATAATCGGATCATTGCCCTGCTGCGAAAGCTCGCGGGCATGATTGAACAGTGGAACCATAAATGAGTTAAGAGATACCGCACGAAGATCGGTCGGAATGGTGGCTACGATTTCACGAATTTGCTCATAGTAGGCAAGGATTCGTCTGCGATCTGTTTCAGGGACGAATATTTGTCGGGTACGACTTGCGATGCGGTCAATGAGAGCTGGCTCCCAGCGCATCTGCAGATTCAGTATATCGGGTCCTATGTCTAGCTGCTCAATATTGTTACTCAGTGCTACAAAGTCCTGAAATCCCAAGTTAGTGGACAGCAGGTTGTCCACCAAACGTGCAACTGCATACTCACGCACTGATTGCGGCAAAGAAAGATTCCCTGTCCGCAACCGGATCAGGTGCAATGAGCCATCCTGTTTAGCCAGTTCACCAGCAACATTCAGATAGAGTGGCACCCCACTGCCCCCAATAGCTATGCTGAGAGTGACCACCAGGTTGTTTGCCTCCAAAGCCAGCGTGCCAGTCCAGTCAGGAGTGAGATTCATTACCTGCAATCCGTATCGCAGCAGCAAATTGAGGTCTTCCGGTGCAAGACTCAGCTGCTGCCGGGAGGTTGTGGCTGTGGAGGCTGGTGCGGAGTCCAGCAGCAACTGTTCAATCTTTGTTAGTTCACCAGCACTGAGAGGTCCTATATTTTCCACAGCTGGTCTGGTCTGGACAGCTAGCAAAAGCACGATAAAGGGGGTGCTGATTAGCACCACCAGGGTCAAACTGAATGCAGAGATGAGAATTTTTGATACCGGCATGAGCAGACGGGTTGCTGATGGATATGGAGCAATCAATACCGGGTATACGCAGAGTAAAGGTCTGCCGATGAAGTCGGGCCGAATTGCCGCCAAACCCGCAACAGACCGGATTGTTGCCCAGTTTGCCCTCAGTTTATAGGAATTGACGAATTTTTGCGCTATCTGGTCTTGTTCAGTCCATTAGAGCCAGCAAATCTCAAAGGCTGATCTAAGCCAAACCTGGACAAGCCACTATTGCCTATGCTGCCACACTGGCTTATCAATAATTCTTCTGTCAGAGATACGATGTCACAGATCCGAGACTTCAAAGGTAATTCACCGTCAGGGCAAGAGACTTGGCAGTTAAGACTTCAAGTGCCAGCTATGGCCATATATCAGGCATTCTCTGGCGGCCATTGGATAGCCGGTCTCTAATCAGGCACTGCCACCACCACCAGGGTCAACCAGCTTCGCAGATTTTCAGGAACAATGCCCTGGCTTTGAATAGCCGCTTTGTTTGTGACGGGCGTTGTGATAGAGTGCGCTGCTTTAATTTCACCAAATTAATCAGGGAGAGACATCTAGATGTCAGGCATTACAATTACAGTTACCACCGTGCTGTCACTGCTAGGTTTGGCTATCGCTTTTTTCTACATGAAAAAGGTGACCACTATCCCGATAGATCTGGGCTTGGAGGAAAAAGACAGTACACGCCTGAAATTCATCCATGGTGCGATTGCACAGGGTGCGATGGCCTTCCTAAGACAAGAATACAAGGTATTGGCCATTTTCATGGTGGTGTTTGCTGCCATCATCGCCATACTGATTGACGATACGCACACACCGGATATCAGGGAAGGCATATACACCGCCATCGCATTTTTGTTTGGTGGTCTGATATCTATTGCCTCAGGCTATATTGGCATGATGGTCGCCACCCAGGGCAATGCCCGCACCACCGTTTCGGCCAAGAAAAATATCTCCAGTGCTTTTGATGTAGCTATCAATTCCGGTGCGGTCATGGGATTTGCTTTGGTCGGGCTGGCATCTCTTGGGCTGGTGGTCATTTATGTGGTAATGAGCTCCTTGCTGTCTGACCTCGGCCCGGAGAACAATCATATTTTGATGGAGGTGATTGCCGGATTTGGTCTGGGAGGCTCCACCATTGCGCTGTTTGCTCGAGTGGGAGGCGGTATCTTCACCAAGGCGGCTGATGTTGGAGCTGATCTGGTGGGCAAGGTAGAGCAGGGCATTCCGGAAGATGACCCCAGAAATCCAGCAGTCATCGCCGATAATGTGGGAGACAATGTAGGGGATGTGGCGGGAATGGGGGCTGACCTGTTTGGTTCTTGTGCCGAGTCAACCTGTGCGGCCATGGTCATCAGTGCAGTGGTATTTGCGGCTGATCCGAATGCGCTGTTGTATCCAGTGCTTATCAGTGCGGTGGGTATTCCGGTGAGCCTGATCACTAAACTGCTAATCGGGGTTAAGACCGAGGATGACGTGGCACCAGCCCTGCGCAAGCTGTTGATTATTTCCAGTGCACTGATGGCAGTGGTCATGTTTTTCTTTACCATGGCACTGGTACCGGAGTTCTTTGAGCTCAATGGCGAGCAATATACCAACATGGGTGTCTACTTTTGTTTTCTGGCCGGTCTGGTTGCTGGCCTGGCCGTTGGATTGCTGACCGATTACTACACTTCTGACAAATATAAGCCCGTACAGGAAGTGGCCGAAAGCTGTAACACCGGGGTGGCAACAAACATAATCTTTGGTTTGTCACTTGGCTACAAGAGTACGGTCTATCCCTATCTCTGTATTGCTATTGCAATCTTCATTTCCTGGGGTTTGGCCGGAATGTACGGTGTGGCAATTGCCTCACTTGGCATGCTGGGTACGCTGGTCATTGCCTTGATGATTGATGCCTATGGCCCGGTAGCGGACAATGCGGGCGGTATCGCCGAGATGGTGGGACTGGAGAAGGAGGTGCGTGAGCGCACCGACATTCTCGACTCTGCCGGCAACACCACCGCCGCCATCGGCAAGGGGTTCGCTATTGGTGCTGCCATCCTGACCTCACTGGCATTGTTTGCTGCTTTTATCACGGCGGCAGAAAATTTGCGTGGAGAGGCAATTACCATGAGTCTGCTTGACCCGCTAGTTTACACTAGCGTGTTTATAGGTGCTGCTTTGCCATTTTTGTTTATGGCTATGACCATGCGCTCCGTGGGTGATGCCGCCTTTGAAATGATTGAGGAAGTACGCCGACAGTTCCGA
>JAPORB010000095.1 GCA_026710425.1 Gammaproteobacteria bacterium | reverse complement strand
AGTGTCAAGTCAATGGATATTTGTCGCATAGATGGAATCATTCATATGCTCTGATTAGCAAGGCAGCTAGTTAAACTGAAGCGTGTTCATCCGTCATTTTTTGATTGGCTAAACACTAGTCATTTCTGAAGGAATTTTCTTGCCGATAAGATTTTGATATGACATTAGCTTCTGATGAAAAAAAGCCAGTTATGCCATACTGGAAGGCATAAAGAAATCACCTGAGAACAGGCTTCAGTCTACACACTAGATGAAGATGGATTGCACCCGCATTAATTCAACTTATGCCCAAAATCATCTCTAATGATGAAATCTTCACTTGCCAGACTCCAATTATCTGAGCATCCACTACATTTATTCTTCTAATCTCAATAATTTAATCAGAATCTTCACTGTGCGCATCTTCCTTTTGCTCATTCTGGATCCGTCGCCAGATTTCTTCTCTGTGCACAGAGACCTCCCGTGGCGCATTCACACCGATTCTCACCTGATTACCCTTGGCCCCAAGCACGGTAACCGTAATGGGGTTTTCATCCCCAATCATGAGCGATTCACCAATTCGGCGAGTTAAAATCAACATTGCCACTCTCCCTATTCCGGTCCCTTGTCTAATCCTGAATTGAGATGTTCTCTGCCAAAATCACCACAATACAAGACCCTCACCAGCTAAATTGAGAACTGCTTTGCCTTCAAACTTTCGTTACATCAGAATTGACCTGAACCAATTCCAGTGCAACTTACTTACAGTATTAACCTATCATTGCTATTTGGCAAAGATTTTAGTCCAAATCAGTCGCAAAAACTCGACTGGATTTTATGCTGATAACAACCTGATCACCCCAAAAAGTCACCTCTGACTACTGAACTCACTCTGCGGATCACCCAGATTAAAAGCACTATGCAGGGCCCTTACAGCCAACTCCAGGTATCTTTCTTCAATCACAATTGAAATCTTGATCTCGGAAGTGGTGATGATCTGAATATTGATGTTCTCATCAGCCATTGCTTTGA
Source organism: Gammaproteobacteria bacterium (assembly GCA_026710425.1). Taxonomy (GTDB): domain Bacteria; phylum Pseudomonadota; class Gammaproteobacteria; order Pseudomonadales; family Pseudohongiellaceae; genus UBA9145. Next base: position 18,785 of record JAPORB010000095.1, on the reverse strand, counting down.
ACATCCTGCTGGCTATCCCGGCATGCGAGCGCATTCCTACCCCCACCAGAGATACCTTGCAAATTTTCTTGTCCAGAATGACTTCTCTGGCCTCCAACGATTGGGCAACCTTGTCCAGGATCGCCTTGGTTTTCTCACTTTCGTCTCGCTTGACGGTGAAAGTGACATCGTTAGTGCCATCCACAGCAGCATTCTGTACAATAACATCAACTTCGATTCCTTCATTACTTACCGGTCCAATCACCTTGTAGGCGATACCGGGAAGGTCAGGCACTCCAGCAACCGTAAGCTTGGCTTCGTCACGCTCGGATGCAATACCCGCAATACTTGGATTTTCCATTACTGTCTCTTCCTCCAGACTAATCAGGGTGCCATCCCCTTCCTCAAAGGCTGATAATACTCGCAGGGGCACTTTGTATTTTCCGGCAAATTCCACAGCACGAATCTGCAGCACCTTGGCACCAAGGCTCGCCAGTTCCAGCATTTCCTCAAAAGTAATATTCTTGAGCAGGCAAGCCCCTTCCACAATACGCGGGTCAGTGGTATAGACCCCATTGACATCGGTGTAAATCTGGCACTCCTCGGCCTCTAATGCCGCCGCCAGTGCCACCGCTGAAGTATCAGAGCCACCCCTGCCCAGAGTGGTAATGTTGCCGTCCTCATCTACTCCCTGAAATCCGGCGACCACCACCACATTGTTCTGCTCAAGCTGAGCTAAAATGCGGGAGCTGTCAATCTCCCGAATACGAGCCTTGGTGTGGGTCGCATCGGTGAGAATGCGAACCTGTCCACCAGTGAATGACCTCGCTCCGAAGCCACGCTTTTCAAGAGCCATACAAAGCAGAGCTATGGTGACCTGCTCTCCTGTGGAGAGCAATACATCCATTTCTCTGGGGACTGGCTGCTCCATGACTTCCTGTGCAAGGGCAACCAGTCGGTTGGTCTCGCTTCCCATAGCCGAGACTACGACCACAATGTCATGGCCTTGATCACGAAAACCGGCAATCTTTTCAGCTACCGCCTCAATTAGCTCAATACTGCCAACGGAAGTTCCACCGTATTTCTGGACAATCAGAGACACTGGCCTATCCCTGAAGTTGCTGCTCTATCCATAGCTTTGCCCCTTCCAGGGCCGCCGGCAGGGCTTCGGCATCTTTGCCGCCTGCCATGGCCATATCGGGTCGACCGCCGCCACGGCCCCCTATCTGCTGCGCTACCTGGTTGACCAAATCCCCGGCTTTTACCTGGCCGGTCAGATCCTCGCTCACACCAGCAACCAGACTAACCTTCTCGTCAGCAACGGTCGCCAGCAGAATGATACTGGAGCCGAGTTTGTTTTTTAGACGGTCCACCGTCTCTCGCAGGGACTTGGGGGCAAAACCTTCCACTTGAGCAACCAGCAGACTGCTGTGCCTGACTTTCACGGCCTTGCAAACCAGATCATCACCTGCTGATTTGGCGAGCCTGTACTTGAGATGCTCAAGATCTTTCTCCAGATTTCGGTTATGTTGCAGTAATGCCTCCAGTTTAGTAATCAGATCTGTCGGACTGGCTTTGAGCAAGGCACTGGCATTGCGTAGTGTTTTCTCCTGGCTTTCAACCAGTTGAATGGCACCATGACCTGTGACTGCCTCGATTCGACGAACTCCTGCGGAAATACCCGATTCACTGACAATTCTGAACAATCCAATGTCCCCTGTACGATTGACATGACAACCACCACAGAATTCAATGGAATAATCACCTCCCATTGTGACAACCCGCACCTCGTCGCCATACTTCTCTCCGAAAAGAGCTAGAGCCCCCCTTTTTCTGGCCGCATCAATAGGCATGACTTCCTTGTTCACAGATGAATTAGACAATATCTGCTGGTTTACCATGTGCTCGATAGTCTTGAGTTGCTCAGAAGTGACCGGCGATGAGTGGGAAAAATCAAACCGTAATCGGTCAGCAGCTACCAGTGAACCTCTCTGGAGTACATGCTCGCCCAGCACTGCCCTTAAAGCTGAATGCATAAGGTGGGTGGCCGAATGATTTAGGGTAATGGCTGCCCGATCATTGTCGGCAACCAGTGCCCGAACCGAATCTCCTTTTTTCAGAATGCCATGGCGCAATATACCCCGATGCAGGTGTACAGCCCCTTGCTTCTGTGTATCAAGCACCTCAAAACTGGCCTCCTTAGTGGACAGGGTTCCCTGATCACCAATCTGGCCTCCGGATTCGGCGTAGAAAGGAGTTCTGTCGAGCACTACAATCACTTCCTGGCCTACAGGAATGATGTCAAGATTTTCTTTCTCCAGGGTAAACATCGCCACTACCCTGCACTGATCTTCTAGCTGATCATAGCCAGTGAACTCCGTATCTCCCTCAAAATCCAGTGCAAGAGCACTTACTGAACCAAAATTGCTGGCAGCCCTTGCTTGGCGTTTCTGCACGGCCATAGCCTCGTCAAAACCCTTCATATCCAGGGACAGTTGGTGCTCGCGGGCAATATCTGCTGTCAGGTCAACAGGAAAACCATAGGTATCATAGAGCTTAAACACTGTTGCACCCAAGATGGTGTCGCCCTCCAACTCATTGATCGCCTGTTCAAGGATATTCATGCCATTGTCGAGGGTTCTGGCAAATTGCACCTCTTCATCCCGCAACACTTTTTCTACCTGTAACTGTTGTTGCACTAATTCGGGATAAGCCTCACCCATCTCTCGGATCAATGAAGCGACAATGCGATAAAAGAAACTATCCTTCACACCCAATAAATAGCCATGACGAATGGCACGTCGCACAATTCGGCGAAGGACATACCCTCGACCCTCATTGGATGGAATAACGCCATCAATCACAAGAAAAGCACAGGAGCGAATGTGATCCGCAATAACCTGCAGTGAGTTGTTACTCAGATCGCTGCAACCGGTAATTTCAGCAACATCCCTGATGATGGAGGCAAACAGGTCAATCTCGTAATTGCTATGCACATTCTGCAGCACTGCTGCCAGTCGCTCCAAACCGGCACCGGTGTCCACCGAAGGTTTGGGCAAAGGGGTCATACTGCCATCTGCCTTGCGTTCAAACTGCATGAACACCAGATTCCAAATCTCAATATAACGGTCACCCTCCTCTTCAGCACTGCCAGGAGGTCCACCGGCCACCGACGGCCCATGATCAAAAAAGATTTCAGAACAGGGACCACAAGGACCAGTGTCGCCCATGGCCCAAAAATTGTCCTTCTCGCCCAGGCGGGAAAAGCGGATGGGGTCTACCTTAATCTCATCCAGCCAGATTGAAGCCGCTTCATCATCGTTGTGATAGACCGTTACCCAGAGCTTATCCGGAGACAGACCAAGTTCTGCTGTAAGAAATTCCCAAGCAAAGTGAATTGCCTCCCGCTTGAAATAGTCGCCAAAAGAGAAGTTTCCCAACATCTCAAAGAAAGTGTGGTGCCGAGCAGTATATCCAACATTTTCCAAATCGTTATGTTTGCCACCAGCGCGAACACAACGCTGAGAACTTACGGCACGGCTGTATGCCCGTTTTTCCTTACCAAGAAAAACATCCTTGAACTGCACCATGCCGGCATTGGTGAACAGCAGGGTGGGATCATTGGCGGGCACAAGCGGACAACCAGACACAATCTTGTGATCATGTGCCGCAAAATAATCCAGAAATTTCTGTCTGATATCTGCACTTTTCATGATGGTTTATTGCTTATCAAAAACCAGGCGGCTGGAAACCCATTTAATCAGCAGGTGCTCCAAAGCCAGCTAAAGCCTGATGTGTTAATTGGGGTGGATTCAACTCAAAACAATAAGTCAAAGCCCGTCGTCCCTGCCGAGTGCTAGAGTTTCAACCTTTGTTTGTATCCTTTTCTATTGGGTGTTCGCTGCCTGGCGGCAGCAAATTCTCCATCTGGCCAAAGTGGAAGCCGGTAAAGGTCTTCTCCACTGGCACCCTGAGCTTGCCATCGGCGGACAACATAATGGCAAATGGTCTGGTCTGGGGAAAATGGGAAAGAATTATGGTGACTATAATAAGGAACGGCACACACAAAAACATGCCGGGGATATTCCATATATAGCCCCACAGCGCAAGATTGAGCAATATAACTATTGGGCTGAGGTTAAAGGACGAACCCATCAGCCTTGGCTCAAGTATGTTGCCGATGCAGATCTGCACTGCTCCTATACCTAACAACACCAGCAGAAACAGGGAATAGCCATCGGACTGGGCCAGAGCTAGTAGGGCCGGAAAGATGGTGGCAATAATCGAACCTACTGTGGGAATAAAATTAAGCAAAAAAATCAGCAGACCCCATACCGCAGCGAAATCCACGCCAACCACCAGTAAAAACCCATAGCTTACCGTCCCTGTCAAGGAACTGGTGAAAACCTTGATGCCAATATACTTTTGAATATCGTCACGTATTCTGTCAATAATCTTGCGCGCATCCTCTTCTTTTTCGCGATCAGAGACCAAGGCACTGATCTTATTACTGAACTGTCCCTGCTCCAGAAAAAGAAACCCGAGATAGATCAGAATTAATCCGCCACTGGCCAGAATACTGGCAAACGACGAGGCAATCGATCTCGCATAGGACGGTATGTCGATCCATTCGGTTACCAGCTGAGTCAATCCCTGATTATCAAAGTCTGCGATGTTGACGAAGGGAACTGCCTGCAAGCGTCTTGTCAGGTTTTCCTGGTAAACGGGTGCCACTTGCAGCACATCATCAAAAATAGAACTTAGAAAGTTTATCAGTGCCCAGATCAGTAACCCGAATGTCAGAAACGAGGCAAAGTAACAGAGCAACATGGGAAACCTGAAATTGCCGAATTTAAGGCGGTTGAAGCCTTGGGCAAGCGTATTGATCAGATACCACAGAGCCACTGCAATCACCAAAGGCAATAGCAAGGATTCGCCTACAATCAGCAGATAGAATATGAGAACAACGAGAAAGGCCGCTGCGGTGTAGTTTACTGCTTTCATATGGCGAGATTCCCATGCGATTTAGGAACTGTTCTGCAACAGCCCTGCGGATGACGTCCTGTCTCCGGCTCTGAGTGCCTGAAAATAGCTCCACTCTGGCAGGCAGATGACAGAAGAATACCACACTTTCGGTAGCTAACCCTCATCAAGTGCATGCATTACTTGCAGTATGAACCGTTTACTGACACCTCAAAGCATGATAAAACACTCAAAAATTCAGGCTAAACATACTCAATCACTGTGAACAGTGGCAACACAGGTGATAATAATTCTGCGTTATGCTTGCTAACGATCAGGATTTGGCATTGAATAACAAGTTGACTATCAATTTTCGACCCGATCAATGCTAATTACACGCCTACAGGAACATTCCACCCAACCGGCCGACACCACAAACAGGTTTACCCTATGTCAAAGCAACTAATCAGCGTGCAGATAGCCGGACTTTCTGACACTGGCTTGGTGCGTCAACTTAACGAAGACTATATTGGATTCGACCGGGACCTTGGTGTCGCAGTGTTGGCCGATGGTATCGGTGGTCATAAATCCGGGGAACTGGCATCCCGTCTGGCTGTCTACTCGGCTCTTGATGATCTTCGAGAAAGGTTGGGAACTGAAACATCGAAAGCAAGCTCGGACTCAGAGTATGAGGATCAAATCAGATCCATCATTAATGACAGTAATAGTATGATATTCAACGCAGCAGAAGTCAGGAAAGGACACAAAGGCATGGGGACCACGGTCGTGGCAACCCTGGTACGGGGGGAGCATCTTTATGCGGGATATGTTGGTGATTCCAGGCTCTATCTTTATCGAGATGAAAACCTAACTCGCCTGACCCGGGACCACAGCGTGGCACAGGAATTGATTGACAAAGGCAGCCACACCGAGGATCAAGTCAGACAATTCAAAATCGGCCATATCCTGACCCGCGCTCTGGGGATCGGTGAGCGAGTGGAGGTGGACACGCTGCGGCATGACGCAAAACACAAAGATATCTTCATCCTCTGCTCGGATGGACTTTGGGATATGCTAGGTGACTGGCGCATTCTGGATGTTTTGAAGGAAACTCCTGAGGATCTTGATGTCGCTACAAAGACTTTAGTGCAAATCGCCAATAGAAACGGGGGCAAAGACAATATCTCCGTTATTCTTATGAAAATACTTAAAAATTGACTTCAACCTGACTCCGCAGGCTCGACAGCCAAGATTCGGGCTATCGCTGTTCTGTATCTATTGGACTCAAATCGACTCGAAAGCCTCCGTGAGAAGGCCGGGAGTGAGAATCTGCGGCAATATCAACGGCTCACTGGCCGGTTCACCCGGATAGAGGATGTACAGAGGAACCGAAGGTCGATTAAATGCCTCAAGCACAGCCGTTATTTCTGGATCCTCATTTGTCCAGTCGCCTTTCATGTAGGTGATATCGTTATCAGCCATTGACTGCTGTACCCGTTCGGTACCCAAGGATGTCTGCTCATTGGCCAGGCAGGTTATGCACCAGTCGGCTGTCATGTTAACAAACACCGGGCGACCTTCGGCGCGTAATTCATCCACACGTTGGCTACTGAAGGCCAGATAGTTCTGTCCAGCCCCTCCGGATTCATCCGAGACGAAAGCAGAATTGCTGGCTGATGATTGCGGCTGCAAAAAGGGAGTTTGCATCAGGTAGATGGCCAAGGCTATCGTGGCAAAACCCGTAGCATAATTGAAGCTCCGTAGTAGTACTCCCATAGCATAACGTCTTTGATAAAGCCAAGCGGCGAAGGCAATCAGCACACAGACCCCGATTACTGCCGCCATACCCATAACACCCACCTGGTTACCCAGCACCCAAAGGAAGAACAATGCCGAGGCATACAACGGAAAGGCCATCAACTGTTTGAAGGTTTCCATCCAAGCCCCGGGTTTGGGTAAATATCGAAACAATACTGGCACAAAACTGAGCAGCAGAATCGGGGCAGCCATCCCCAAGCCTAAGGCCGTAAACACTGGCAATGCCACCCACCAGGGCTGGGACAGGGCAAAACCAATGGCAGGCCCCATAAACGGGGCTGTGCAGGGGGTGGCCACAGTGGTTGCCAGAACTCCGGTGAAAAAAGATCCCCGGTAACCCTTCTGGGCAGCGAGGCTGCCTCCCGCCCCCATCAATCCGGTGCCGATTTCGAAGACACCTGATAGGCTGAGACCCATGGTGAAAAACAGATAGACTATAAAAGCCAAGAACCAGGGCTGCTGAAACTGGAAAGCCCATCCCACTGCCTCACCGCCCGCACGAAGGGCTATAAGCACGCTGGCCAGCACCAAAAAGGCCACAATGACACCTGCGGTATAGACAATGCCATCCATACGCTGCCTCGCAAGAGATTCACCTGCATTTTTGGTAAAGCTCAATGCCTTGATGGATAACACCGGAAACACACATGGCATCAGGTTCAGAATCATACCCCCCAGAAATGCAAGCCCCATAAATAGCAGCAGAGAACCACCGCCACCTGCATTGTCGCCATTAGCCAATGCAGCGGCAGGCATGATGGTAGTGGCATTGGCATCTGCGGCTGGATTGCTGAAGTCAAAGGCTGCCCGTTCTCCCTGTGGATTTTCCAGCACCAGCACGCCCTGGACTGCCGTAAGATCATCCAGCATACGCCGGGGTTGCTGATGAGTAATTTGCAAAAGACCGGACTGAATACTCACATCACGCAAAGGCCCCGGTTTGATGATGCGGCGTTGATCCGGAAAGAACCAGGCTTCCGTGTAGTTGGCGAAAAAAGGATCAGGTGCCTCAAACCCTAGACTGACCCGGTCACCAGCCACTGCAATCAGTGAAGTGATGTTGTGGTCTCTGGTCGGTAGCTTTTCACGATTGTCTGCAAACAGCATCCGGGTTGTTGCATCAATTTCTGCCACCTCTCCTACCGGCAACGTAATGGCAAGGTGCTGCTCTCCTGGAATACAGATCTGCTCACACACATTCCAGTAGGCCAGAGTGCTGAACTCTGCACTGTCTCCTTCATAATCCGCAGGGAGTGTCACGGCAACGGGATGCAAGACTTCCTCTTCGTATCCGAAGTTCACCAGATCGGTATCATAGAAAGGCAGCCAGTACGGTGCAGGCCATTGCATATCACCGATGCGGGTGCCGATCGGCGCATCCCATTCATTGAGACTGGTAGGTTCTCCACTGTCACCGCCCATTTTCCAGTAGGTATGCCAGTGTTCGGCTGGTTTGAGGCGCAGGCCCAGCCAAGCGGTTTCACCAGGGACAATACTGGTAGTTTCAGCCACCAGCTCCACTTCAATACTGTGATCCCAAGCTACTGAGCTGCGCCTGGCAATTATGTCATAGGCTTGACGATTGCCAGCTTCATCCACTGTAGAAAGCAGACCAGCCAGTTCGGCGCGCGCCGAATCATAACGGCGATGTTGTTCTGTGCTGATCTGCAGACGGGATCCGTCCAGCATCACATCACGATAGGGCGCATAGCGCATAATTCTCCGCTCCAGCGGAAAGAACCATGCATTGTCTACTTCGGAAAAATTTTCACCATCGCCATTCACCATCACATTGATCTTGCCGTCATGGTCATTGAAATGGGCAATCAGGTTGTGCTCATCAACAGGCACAGGAGTCATAGCTCGGGTCTGGACGAAGGCAGACTGCCAGCGGGGATCGGTTGCTGACTCTTTGGCCACCGGCAGAGACAGGGTAAAATCCGCCTCACCGGGGATGCAAATCTCTTCGCAAACCTGCCATTCAATGGTAGTAGCGACATCAACACGATTGCCACTGAAGTCCATCGGTATAGTCAAAGGTATTGGTAGCAGGACTTCCCTTTCATACGTAAAAGTAACCAGCTCACTTCCCAGAAATGGTGTCCAGTCGGGTATCGGCCAGACAATATCGCCCACCTGAGTACCCGTCGGTAGTTCCCAGTTGGTTGCCCGTGTCGCCTCCCCACTATCTCCACCAAATTTCCAATAGGTATGCCAATGTTCGATAGGGTCCAGGCGTATGGCCAGCCAGGTGGTTTCTCCCGGTACCACATTGGTGGTCTCTGCTATCAGCTCGACCTCAATTTGCTCAGTACTGTGAATCTGACCCGCCAGCTTAGCTGCGAAGAGTAAAGCAGCGAACATAATCGTGGTGTTGAATAAAATTTTTGTCATTGGTATTCCATCAATTATAAGTCACTGTCATTGCAACTATGACACTACCACATTGGACACAGTGCGATGTGCCAGAAGGTAACATACTTCTTCATTTTCGTCATCAACGAAGGGATGTCCAATAAAAGATAGTCCTGACCAGATTCTCTCAATTCGTTTTGAATTATTTTGCACTGCGGCACGCCAGAACACTCAATTTAAATTATCAAGGCATTGAGAGAACTATACCCGATATAGAGGGCCAAACAGATTAAGTAACCAAATATCACGACACTGAAATCAATTACCGAGCTTAGCGAAAATAACTGGGATTTATGGCTTACACCGACATTGAAACTTAACCTTTTGAACAAGGCTTCACCATCTATAAGAATAAACTTGATTAATTCCATCAATATCGAATATCCAAAAACGCGAACAGGAAATTTCTGTTTTCGACTAATTCAGAGATAGTCTGTGTTACTGCATCTTTGTGTAAGGCTAATCTTACTTCTAGGCTGAAAATTCAATGTTTTCTGCCAACCCAATACCCAAATATTGCAGCAATTCAGGTTAGACTCAACAAAAACCAAGAACATGCTCCACCAGCAGTTGTAGCTTGGATGTGTTGCGGTATTCATTGATATCCAATCGAAATACCAAATGCAGGTACACACAATTATCTGTTGGCCCCTGTTCTGGGTTGAGATTAAAGGCAATAGCATCAACTTTTAGATTGGGATCAGAACATGGACTAAGCTTCATCCTGAGATGCTTGTCCTTGATCCACTTCATTTGTCGGGAAATAAAGTAATCGTTAAAAACTGGCTGGGGAAATCCCTGACCCCATGGACCAGCATAACGCAGCGTCTCTGCACTTTGTATTGTCATTTCGTTAGCAGGAACTGGCCCATCGCTTTCTACACAAGCGTGCAATGGAGTCGTACCGAGCAGGCGCTCAGCCTCGGCACAGAAAGCCTCTTCGAACTCTTTCAAATTATTCTTGTCCAGACTAAGGCCAGCGGCCATGGCATGACCGCCAAATTTTGTGATAAGTCCAGAGTGGCGGCAAGCCACGGAATCAATAGCGTCACGGATATGAAATCCCTTGACAGAACGGGCCGATCCTTTCAGTTGGGATCCTTCCTCATCGGCACGGGCGAAAGCTATCACCGGGCGATGGTATTGCTCCGTTACCCGTGAAGCCAGTATACCGATCACCCCCTGATGCCAGCGTTTGTCATACAGACACAGTGCTGACGGCAGTTTTTCGGCTTCCAGATTCATCTCCTCCAGCACCTGTTGTGCCTGAACCTTCATCTCAGACTCAATCTGGCGCCGATCTTCATTCATGTTGTGCAACTGATTTGCCAATGCTTCCGCTTTTGACTGCTCATTAGCCATCAAACATTCTATTCCCACGGACATATCGTTCAGACGACCCGCAGCATTCAATCGGGGACCCAGCCCGAATGCCAGATCCATTGAAGTCAGTTGAGGACAATTTCGTTTTGCCACTTTACCTAACTCCAATATGCCAGATCGGCAACTGGCAGCGCGTATTCGCTTTAGTCCCTCATTGACCAATATACGGTTATTGCGGTCCATTGCTACCACATCGGCAACTGTGCCCAATGCCACCAGATCCAGCAGTTGAGCCAAATTGGGTTCTGCAAGCTGTCCACTTTCAAACCAGCCTGCCTTGCGCAACCGGGAACGCAAGGCCAGCATGACATAGAAGATGACACCAACTCCGGCAATACACTTACTGGCAAAATTACAACCGGGCTGATTAGGGTTCACAATCGCATCGGCTGAGGGTAAAACCTCTGGTGCCAGGTGATGATCGGTAATGAGGACCTTGATGCCTGCAGCCTGAGCAGCAGCCACACCTGCAGTGCTTGAGATACCGTTATCCACAGTGATAATGAGATCAGGTTTGCGTGGCATGGCCAACTCAATAATTTCCGGGGTGAGCCCGTAACCAAACTCAAAACGATTGGGTACCAAGTAGTCAACGTGCGCCGCACCCATTTGCCGGAGAGCCAACATTGATAATGCGCAACTGGTAGCTCCATCAGCATCATAATCTGCCACAATGAGCAATCGAGATTGATCCGACAATGCCTGCATTAGTAAATTGCAGGCATCATCCATTCCCTTCATTGAATCAGGGGATATTAGATTGGCAAGTCCTAATTCGAGTTCGGCAGCAGAATTTAGCTTACGCTGGCGATAAATGCGTTTGAGTAACGGCGAAAGGGAATCGGGAAGTGCCAGTGACTTGTTCTCCTTCCTGCGCACCAGCTTTACCATAGTCTGAAAGTTTCCATGACTGGCAGCTAGAGACAATCGGCAATGTAACTAGTCAATGCCGTCAGCTGTGCTGGCATCACTTCATAACGCTCTGAACGCTGGTAAAGATCTTGCAAGTGGTTAGGCAAATCCGGTATCGGTAACCCAGCGGCACTGATCGCATCACTGAATTTGGCAGGGTGTGCAGTGGCCAGTGTTACCATCGGCACCGATTTGGTTTTTCTACACAACCGTGCCGAATGCAAACCGACCGCTGTATGAGGGTCCAGCAGCACCCCGTGCCTAGAATGAACATCGGCTATCACCTGACAAGTGGTGTCATCGTCAACACTGGCACTGTCAAATATTGACCGCAATCTTTGCCATTGGGAAGGACTGAGTTGCAAAGGCTTTTCGCCAAATGCGTGCATAAACGATTTTAGTTGTTGTGGATTGCGATCGAACAAATCAAACAGATAACGCTCGAAATTTGAGGAAACCAGAATATCCATACTTGGAGAACAGGTCCTGGTCAGTCCCGTAACAGAGTACTCATTGTTACTGATTAGTCGGTGAAGGATATCGTTTTTGTTGGTGGCAACCACGAGTTGGTCAATGGAAAGTCCCATCAGCCTCGCAAGGTAACCAGCATAGATATCACCAAAGTTACCCGTTGGAACAGAGAAAGAAACAGACGCTTTAGGTGCACCCAACCTAAGGGCCGCCGCAAAGTAGTAGACAGTCTGCATCAGTATACGTGCCCAGTTGATGGAATTAACAGCCACCAGTTGACGGTCCTGTGGCAGAAATGACTGGTCAGCAAAAGCCGATTTGACCAGTCGTTGGCAATCATCAAAATCACCTTCGATCGCCAAGTTAAAAACATTGCTGCCCGGCACCGTGGTCATCTGTTTTCTTTGCACATCTGAAACCCGCTGATAAGGATGCAGAATGAAGATATCCACCTGATCTGAATGACGACATCCTTCCAGTGCGGCCGACCCAGTATCTCCAGAAGTGGCACCCAGAATGACTACCCGTCGGCCGTTTTTCTTCAGTACGAGATCAAGAAGTCGCCCCAATACCTGCAAGGCAAAATCCTTGAATGCTAGTGTTGGCCCATGAAATAGCTCCAGAACAAACTCACCCGCCGACAATTCCACCAGCGGGGCTATATCCGGATGAGCAAAGTTGGCATAGGCTGATTCAATGATTTCACGCAAATCATCAGACGCAATCTCATCACCAGCGAACAGTCGTGTTATCTCAAAAGCCAGTTGTGGATAGTCCAGGCCCTCCCAGGCAGAGAACTGCTCCCGGCTAAGCTGCGGCAGATGTTCTGGCACATACAGACCACCGTCCGGTGCCAGTCCGGTCAGCAAGACTTGTTCGAAGGATTGTGGCTGCCCCTGTCCACGGGTACTGATGTACTTCACTGCGGGTTCCTCACCCTGTGGAATGTCGGCAGTTCAGGCTGTTCCACTATGGAAAGACTCAACGCGGATTCGAGTGATACTGCCGGTGACTTCTTCTAGTGCCTCCAGAGTAGCCAAGGCCTGGTTCAGATTCCTTTCCTTAACCTTATGGGTCAAAATCACGATAGGCACATTTTTGCTACTGGATTCCTTCTGTATAACTGCCTCAATATTTATGGATTGAGATTGTAACACGCTGGAGATTCGGGCCATGACCCCAAGCCTGTCCATTGCCGGTATGCGCAGATAGTACTCGGACTCAATATCTTCAATGGTAAGTACCGGCAATTTATTCGAATAATTCCGGTATCCAAGAGCTGGACAGACGGGCTCCACAGCTCCGGCTGCCTGCTGCCTGGCAATATCTATGATATCTGCCACTACAGATGAGGCCGTGGCCTCTGCGCCGGCTCCAGGTCCATAGTACAGCGTGGACCCAACTCGATTGCCATTGACCAGGACGGCATTACCCACACCATTAACACTGGCAAGTAGCCGCGATCTGGACAACAGGGTTGGATGCACACGAAGTTCCATACCACGTTCGCTTCGCTGGGCTATCCCCAAATGTTTGATGCAATACCCAAGCTCGTCGGCATAGCTGATGTCATGCGGTGTGATGTGACTGATACCCTCCATATAGACTTTATCAAATTGCAATGGGATGCCAAATACGATTGAGGCCATGATAGTAAGTTTGTGCGCAGCATCTATCCCCTCTACATCAAAGGCCGGATCCGCTTCAGCATAGCCCAATTTCTGGGCTTGCTTTAGCACTTCAGAAAACTCGCGTTGTTTCTCGGCCATTTCTGTCAGGATGAAATTGCCGGTGCCATTTATTATGCCTGCCAACCATTGGATTTCGTTGGCAGCCAATCCTTCGCGTAATGCCCTGATCACTGGGATCCCGCCGCCCACACTACTTTCAAATGCAAGATTTACCCGATGTTTCTCGGCAAGGACGAACAACTCATTGCCGCGTTCGGCGATCAGAGCCTTGTTGGCCGTTACAACCTGTTTCCCCTTAGCTAGAGCCGTTGCAATCAATTCAAAAGCTATGTCACACCCACCGATGGTTTCCACCAAAATGTCCACATTCGGATCACTGGCCACGGCGAGCGGATCGGTACCTATTGTTGCAATGTCCTGAGTTAGTTCCGGTTTTAGGGTGCGAGTTGCCACATGACTAACCACCACCTCCTTGCCCAGACGGTCACTGATTTCCAAGCGATTAGCCCGCAGCAACTCAAGCGTTCCACCTCCAACGGTTCCCAGACCGCAAATGCCAACACGAATGGATTCTGTTTCTTGCAAAACCTGGGATCTCTCAATCAGGAGTGGATTAGGTTAAAGGGATATGTTTTTGGCAATGCCTGATTGCACTATCAGTCATGCTCCCATGCCGGAACCTCAGTAGCCTGGAATGCGAACTCTATTCCGAAGCTGGGATAGCGTGAAATATCGATCTAGATCAGATTCAACATGGCCCCTAAACGTGCGCTGTCCAGGTAACCTGGAACCACTCGCCCGTCTGACAGGACCAACGCCGGGGTGCCACTAATACCCAGTTCATTACCAATCTGGTAATGCTCCAATACCGGGGTGTCACAGGTAATTTCGGGTAGTGGCTCATCATTTTTTGCCAGCGTCAATGACTCCTTTCGGTCCGAGGAACACCACACCGAAATCATTTTGTTGTAGGAGGTAGCGGCCTGACCTCCACGCGGGTAAGCCAGGTAACGTACTTCAATTCCCAGATCAAGCAGAGATTGCATATCACCATGTAGCTTTCGACAGTAGGTGCAGTCTACATCGGTAAACACCGTAATGCTGGCTTTAACCTGTTCCGGAGAGAATACAATCATCTCCTCTTCCGGAATCAATGCGATTTTTTCCAACGTCCGTTTTTGCCTGGTGCCTAATGAAAGATTAATCAAACCGCCGGGGGACGCAGCATACATATCGCCAGCAAACAAATATTCACCAGAGATATCGCTGTAGAGCAGTTCGCCAGTATTCAACTCAACCTCGAAGATTGTGGGCAATGCTGTTGGGTTGAGGCTGACTATCTCCAGCTGGTTCTGGGATGCTTCTTCAATGGCCTGCTCAAGTTTGCCGCGCAGTGACTGTGGGCTATCCTGGGCTTGGGCAAGCCCAGTTATGCCAGCCAGGCTAATGCACAGCACAAAAACAAGGTTTAGTGTGCCGATTATTGTGAAAATGTGGTCTAACTTACTGCATTTTCTGCTCATGGAGTGCCTAACCCTGACTAATTGGTGGTTCATGACATAGTTCCTCCTTTTCATAAGCATATAGCAATGTGGTTACAGATACAAAATACAAACTTTTGCTGACCTGTGTCTTGACAAGCCATGATTCGGTGCCAACCATGCGGTCAGTAAGTAATGGACAGTTGAGAGATCAAATATGCCGATTCATAATTGAGTCGCCGTTAGGAGCTAATTTATTGTCCTTGCTTAATGCCCTGAAATTGATTGTAGATAATGCGTTCTGGCCTATTTCAAGGTCTTACCCTTCATCGCATAGAATACTCTCCACGCGAGAGCCAAGTAGTCTCCATCGTTGCCCCACCCGTTCAAGATCACCTTGCAAGATCACCGGAACCTGGTCTGAATGGGCTTTTAACGCGTGCTCATAATCACTCTTATCCAGAACTGTCGCAACAGATTGCATTTTACCGTCGATCTCGGCCCATAGACTGATCGTCCCATCTGTTTCCTGCTCACCACGTTTTAGCAGGCGAACATAGCCGGTTAGGCTAACATCTGGCCGCGGTGCTTGATCTCGGAGCGATTGCGCTGCTTGTTTTAGAATCGCAGCTTCTTCATTTGTGAAACATACGACTTCATCCGCAATTTTTGCCGGTCGTGTCAAGGCCCAAAGCACGCTGATATCCAACTTGGGAAATGGTTCAACTATCTTTACCAACGCTTCGCACAAGTTAGCACTCACACCAAATTTGACAGTTTCCGCAAAATTCTCATCTTGGCCCGAAGCTGCCTGTTCAGTTCCCTGCTGCAGAGCACACAATCCTTCCAGGAGTCGTTTTGTAGTTTTGCGAGCAAGCGGTGCATTGTTGTCATCCGGATCATCAAAGAGTGAGGGAATAGGAGGCGGTAGTGTAGGAGTAAGCAGATTTAATGTGAAACTGCCTTGGTCTGTCTGTCCAAGGCGAATTTGTCGCACAAGTTCCTTTGCTTCCTGGTGTGCGCCAGACCGATAGACTGACCGCGAAATCCCAAGTGAGCAGGCTGCCGACAACACCATGTCATGAGCACCACTAACAAGTTTCACTCCATCATCCAACCTAAGACTTCCATCTTCACCCTCGGCTACCCTTATGCGAATCACGTCACAGTCTGCGGTCACAAGTGAACGGTAAACTATTAACTCGTCTCGTTCAGTCACTTCCGCAAAGATCTGGATCAACGCTGCGACTGTGCTAGCATAGTCCCCTAACTGTTTCGTACTTGGTACGATGATTTCTGGAAGAGTATCGCTGCAATAAATATTTGAATGCTTACGATAGTGGCCCTGCTGACTCCAGCCTAAATTACGGGCATAGGCCGAAAGACCTGCTGGCGATATGGCCAGCAGTGCATTACGGTCCT
Source organism: Gammaproteobacteria bacterium (assembly GCA_026710425.1). Taxonomy (GTDB): domain Bacteria; phylum Pseudomonadota; class Gammaproteobacteria; order Pseudomonadales; family Pseudohongiellaceae; genus UBA9145. Next base: position 2,251 of record JAPORB010000095.1, on the reverse strand, counting down.
GGATGCTTACACGCATTAGATGTCTCCTTTTCTGGAACTTTCCATCAACTTATAAAGGGTAACGTCGTTAAGGAGACACATTATGGAATATCAATAGTAGTAGTTTGTTGATCTAATACCTCACCATATTGTTGCAGACTCAACCAGAATGCGCGACGTCGTAGGGCTATTTCCTCAGAGCTGATCGTCATATGTTGTGACTCATCTTGGGGAAGTTCCAGCACTACGAGAAGAAGCAGTGTCTGAGTTTTAATTCGGAGATCATTATAGTTTTTGATTTTCAATCTATACCGTATCGAACCATCCCAGCCTTATCCAGACTGCTTGTTGCCTTAAGTTGGAAGTCAATAGCCAGTCGTATGGGACATACCTCCTGTACCCTAAAGTCAATAGTGTCACGATCAATTTCAGGAACGGAAGTGATGTAACCAGCACTAATAGCCAATGCTTTGACATATATGACGGATAATTCTGCTTTTTTATCAGATTCTGTGAGCAATCCATCCTTCACACATTTTTCCTCGCTGACTAATTTACGTATTATCAGTAGAAATAATTAATAGTTTTTCTTACGAGATATAATTGCTTCAATCAACCCCTTTTTTGAAACTATTGTCATAGCTTTGTAAATCTCAACCATCCTATCAGAGTTGTATTATTAGATATTCTGGTTTTGGCTGCAGTGCGCCTTGCAAAACATCCGATATGTGTTGCTACGCAATGCTTCATCGCATAGCCAAGCATCTGTTGCGTCTTTCTTAATATCACTGGCAATACTTAAGATCTATCCGTCCCACCCAGTGGTACTGACCGATACTCGATCAGGGCTGAACTTCCTGCAATATCAACAATTCGAATCCAGCACTCTTGACCGAAGGCATCTGTGAGACGAATTTCCTGCCCGAAAAGGAAATTTACCGGTTGTTGTTTGCCCTCATTAATTGCAATGTTGCTGGCATAGAGATATGTACGGTCATTAGTATCACGAATCGGATTCAATCTACCAGTTAAACCCGGAATATGCCCTGTTCCTTCCGTCATAATCACAGAGCCTCCTTCGGGTAGAATATCAAGCTCAATGGTTAGTACTCCTTCAGCAGGTTGCCATTGCTCCTCACAGTATGCAGCATATCCAGGAGCTGCCACAAAAACCTTTAACGGTAAATCAGTGGTGTAAAGTTCAAAAATTCCCTCGCCGTCATAACCCGTGGTTGCCTGTAGCCAAGTTTTATTTGGGTAAAGAACCAATATAGCAACATCAGGGAGCGGTTTTCCATCAACTAGCACCCGAACGCAGGAGGAGTTCGGATTTATCCTTAGCAAGGCACTGGGAATGGTCAGACGAAGCTCTTTGTCGTCTAGTGCTTCATACTCAGGTGCTTTTCCGCAAAGTTCCATCGTTTCACGCAAAATGATTCGGACACCATCGCCCCGGCGTTCCATTAAATACTGCCGCTGCTCGGCACCATGAATTTCACTCACTGACATACGGCCAAATACAGATGCTATGGCCTCATTGCGTGTCGCCTGGGTTGCCTTCATGGCATCAATGGTCATTCCGTTTGGTAGTTCACCTGGAGATGTAATCTCCAGACGATCCTTAAACATTGAAAGACGTATGCGTCCCTCTCTGATGGAATAGTCCCGATGTACAACAGCATTGACCATGGCTTCGAATACCGCACGCAAGCTGAATTGTGGCATATCCACCCGTGCCGGTACCTTGCGAGCTGCGACTTGCATATTACGTCGCACAAATTGCATGGCATCGCCTATCTGACGATGTAAGGGACCAGTGATTTCCTTCGCATCTATCTGGTTCGAAGCTCTATCATGTCCGTCATAGCTTGTTGCCATAATTACTGCATTAGGCAGCCATTCATGTGGCTTTCTTGTGCAGAGAAGTATGCCAGCTACGGTGGCGCAAAGGACACTGGTCTCATCTTGAGCCAGCAGGCGTAACTGGTGAAGTGCAGCCTGTGGTTTCGCTGCACCCTCGGCACTTAGCATCGAAATCCACAACTCCTCATCCAGAGTGCCATACCCTGTGTCTGGAACTGTCTGCTTGTCGAACCAAATAAACCTTGCCTGCGAACGAGGCTGAGCGAGACGTAGTTCCTCATCAGTATTCATTGGGCATTTGGAGCTTCCGACGTAACTTCTCAATAACCCGTGGCAACAGCCGCTCTTTCGGCAATAATATCAGGCAGAGGAGGAATGGTTTTGTTGCCAATACCCAGGCGATCGGTCA
>JAPORB010000014.1 GCA_026710425.1 Gammaproteobacteria bacterium | reverse complement strand
AATGGATATTTGTCGCATAGATGGAATCATTCATATGCTCTGATTAGCAAGGCAGCCAGTTAAACTGAAGCGTGTTCATCCGTCATTTTTTGATTGACTAAACACTAGGTATGAGTGACCTGATGACAGGAATAAGGGGTAATCCCAAAGACACCAGACAGCCAGCCACAGATCTGTCCTGACAATGATTTGGCCTGGCCTGAATATTCAGAAAAGTCAGTATGGATTGGGACGAAACCAGGGGAAAGAAGGTTCCTGACAATGAGAGAAATTGCAGATGACCCGCTACAACTGGCCCGATCATGGATATTCCACGACCTTGGCCACATAGGCGGTTGGATAACCAAGCTGAGCGTTGCTGGCATTCTCCCTCCTTTTACCTGCTGAGTTTGCAGGTTACCCCTTTACTCCCAAATTCTCCAAAACTATTTTTGTCATCTGAAAACTTATTTTTCGCCTGTTCCGTACCTCGGCAGCCCCAGACCTCTTGATTTGGTTGCCAACTCTATATGCCAGACTTCAGGAAACACCAGCCTCCTTAAAACACCAGTGCCAAGGCTCAAAATTGATACCTAAAGAGTTTTGCCGAGGGTAACTCATACTGAATTGGTACTTTATCGCATACCGGACCAGCCAGTCACAGGCGGCAGTGTTTTCAAACTCGGTAGCTAGCGGCGGACAATCCCCAGTCCCGATATCGATGGCACGACCGGTATGATGTTCGCTGAATCCCGGCATAGCATTGACCTTGAGGATGCTTTGCAGATCTTGACCCGCATCAAGCTTGCGACGAATAAGACCAGACTGATAGCTGTATCCACGATAGGCAGACACGAGGTGCAGGACTACCCTATCATTGGCCGCAGCCTGTTTCATCAACGACCAGGCCCGGAATGCTTCCGGTGTTAGACGTTGTATTCGTCCATAACAGTCCGGTTCCGTCTCAACAAGAGTTGCCGGTTCCCGACACATCGGCATCTTGCAGCTCCTGACAAACTCCGGGTCTATGCCCAGTTGCTGATGGAGTCGGCGGAGTTCTTTGCTGAGCGTATATTGACTTGTCAATTTTGTTTGCCTACTTGCTGCAACCAGATTTAGCCTAACTTGCTTCACCGGCAAAATCCAAGGCCTTGAACCTGTTCTGCCATCCAACTCATGCGGCCACCAGTCTGAACCCTGTCCTAATGTTATGCAGTGCTCACGGTTTGGCAGACCTAAATTCACAGTAGAGTGCCGATAAAGGGTAGTGTATCAGTTTGACTTTTGATGTGCCGTAGCGCGACCGATAATTAATGTATATAATGTACCGTAGATAGAAAAGAACAGACACCGGAAAGTGCTGGTGATGTCTGGACCTAGACTGCCATTGATGCCGACTCAAAATTGATGTTGTCATACCTGGTCAGCAACGAGCGTGGGGCAGAGTCCGCAAAATCCATTATGAAAGACTTGAGGTGTCGGCTGAATGACAGGCCTCAAATTACCACTGATGGCCTAAAATCCTATACGGAAGCTGTTGAAGAGGCTTTTGGGCCAAATGCGCATTACGCGCAAATTATCAAGCACTACGAGCCTGATCACAATAGTGGTAATCAAGAACGCCAGTATGGCCCTTCGGTATGCACCAAAATTGACAAGCGTTCTATTCAGGGCAATCCTGATATGGAAAAGGCCAATACATCTCTGGTTGAACGGCATAACCTTATAATGCGAATGAGGATGCGCCGCTTTACTCGGCTTACTAACGCTTTTAGCAAAAAGATTGAAAACCACACTGCTGTGGTTGCTTTGTTTGCGCTGCATTACAATTTCTGCCGCATCCACAAGTCGCTGCAAGTAACCCCTGCTATGGAAGCTGGCTTGGACATGGAGCTGCGTGACTGCGAATGGATTGTCGACCTGATAGACGAGACAGCACCTGATCCGGGCAAGCCGGGGAAGAGGTACGGCAAGCGTAAAAAGTCAAACTGATACACTATCAACTTGACGGCCCAGAGGCTGTGGAAATGGATCGCCCAAGAGCATAGGAAACGGGGGATCGGGCGATCCGAGTTCGCCCGCAGGCTGGGGATACGCCGCGAGACGCTCTACAAGATCGAGGAGG
>JAPORB010000210.1 GCA_026710425.1 Gammaproteobacteria bacterium | reverse complement strand
AGAGCATATGAATGATGCCATCTATGCGACAAATATCCATTGACTTGACACTAGGCAGATATTTCATAAAGTGCGATCAATTGAGTATAAATATAGAAAATCACTGAAATTACTGCTGCGGTGCGGCGATCGAGGTCAGGACCTCTGAAATTTCAGCTTAATCATGCAAGCAAGTTCGCGGGAATCAGGGCAACTTAGTATAGGAGGAAATCTTCAATAGAGCCTATACTGAAGAAACCAGAGTAATGTTTTATAGAATTTATCCAAAATTAATAGGGATTGAATGAATACAAGCTTGCCCTGACTGTGTTTCAGCTCAATCCCAAATCATACCTTGTAGATAGGCCACAGCTTCTGAAACCGACCCGCCCTCTACATCCACGATTCTGTTGGCTTCTCGCATGACCTGGTCTGAAATCTTTCCATTCAATCTGTTCATGATTTCTACAAAAAGAGGCTGACTCATGGCACGTTCGGATGCAGCAAGAAAAGCATCATAAGGTGGCAGTGCCGAAAGCGGATCATCCAACAACACAAGATTATAAGCCGCTACCCGACCATCTGTGGTGTAAGCGGAAATCAAATCCACTTGCCGCTCGTTAATTGCACTGTACAAGAGCGAGGTATCGAATGTCAGCTTCTCAGCAAAATCAATAGCGTACGTATCCCGCAGCTTGAGCCATTCCGGACGACCAAAAAATTCCAGATCGCCACCAGCTACCAGATCATCCGACACAGGCAATAGGTCATCAATGGCGGTAACGCCAAGTTCAACCGCACGGTCCCTGCGCATGGCCAGTGCATACAGATTCTGAAATCCAAGAGTCGCCGCAGTCCCTATCGCATCTTTCTCTGCAATGAATGCAGTGACTTCCTCAAGCACCTGCCAGCGTCCAGGATTGTCATCCCGACCCATGATGTTAGCCCATACTGTGCCTGAATATTCTAAGTACACATCAACCGAGGAGTTCGCAGTGGCTTCATAAACGACTTCTGAACCCATCCCTACCCGCTGCTCAACTGTGAAACCGGCTTTTTGCAGTTCTGCAGCCACCAGACCGGCAATAATATACTGCTCGGTAAAGCCCTTGCCTCCCACCACAAAATCAACCTTCTCTTCCGGCATCAGGGCATAGGCCACAACAGCCACACCCAGACCTGTTCCCGCCAGCACAGCAAGACTTATGCGGCGATAACCGGCATTGCTGCGCTCATTGCGGTGTTCCGCCAGCCACTGAATGGCTCCGATCAGGCCATCCAGCAGCACTGCCATAGTAGCAGCGGCGAGACTACCAACTGTGACCGCCACCAAATTACGGGTTTGAAGGCCAGTGAAAATATAATTACCGAAACTGGTGGCTCCCACCAGCGTAGAAAGGGTTGCCAGACCCACTGTCCATACAGCAGCCGTGCGGATGCCAGCAATGATGAACGGCATGGCCAACGGCAGGCGCACCCTGAGCAAAATCTGCCCAGGCGACATGCCGATTCCGCGTGCCGCCTCCACCACTTCGGCAGACACGGTCTCCAGACCGGTCACCGTATTGCGAACAATGGGCAGCATGCTGTAAAGCACGAGGGCTGTGATGGCCGGAACCAGGCCTATGCGACCTCCAAGCAGAGCCACTACCAAGGCCAGAATTGCAATGCTGGGAAAGGTCTGGATGATGCTGATCAGTACCAGTAAAGGTCGCTTCACCCGTGCAGACCGGGCAGCCCAGATCCCCAGTGGAATCGAAACCAGAATACTCGTGGTCATGGCAATCAGGGTCAGTACCAGATGTCCCTGAAAATAGGCTGGCAATACCAGCAACTGTTCGCGTAGGTTGTCATTCACGGTCAGAATACCGCCTCGCCGCGCAGCACCTGGTCAAGTCGATCAGCACGACGCTTCGGCATCTCCATAATCTCCTGGACATACAAAGAGTGAGGATGGTTTATTAACCTATCAGCTCCCCATACATGACACTGGCCTTTTTCTACTCATACTTCCACTCCTCTGATTTTGACTGTGCGATTTTGTAAGCTCTAATTCCCACTATTGCGGCATAAAGCTTTACTGTTCCTTTCCATAATAATTTTGTACCAGGGATTTTTTGATTTTTCCTTGGGTTGA
>JAPORB010000178.1 GCA_026710425.1 Gammaproteobacteria bacterium | reverse complement strand
AGCAAGGCAGCCAGCTAAACTGACGCGTGTTCATCCGTCATTATTTGATTGACTTAACACTAGGAACACGCCCGTCCAGATAGATCGAGGCACCGAACTCCCACTGGGACTCTTTGCGAATCCAGCTAACCAGCACTTTCATCGCAAAAGAGGGTAGTCGTGCGTGCAAGGAGTCAATCCGCATCGCGGCGGTTCGACGAATAAAATTGCCGGACCATGTGCAGTTCGCCGGGTTGACAGCACGCCAAGCCTCATTGTACATCATGATATTGACACTTCTGGTAATCTTTGGTTCCTCTGCCTCTTTGCCATGATTGGTCGTTTTGTAAATGACATACACTGGACTTTGCTTTGCAAGCAACGGCTCACCTCTGCACCCGCGCTGAATTGTGGAGTAATACAAATTGTGGAAGTTTTCAAGCGATCCAGTGACTGGGTATTTGTGTCGAGGATGGATACCACTCAGTGGCGGGGACTTTTGAAAGGATCGGCGGAGCTTGCCGAAGGGTTAAGGGTAGGACTTTTAACAGACTTATGATGGGCTCCCTTATCGACTACTGATTCTTGAGGGCTTAGTCACGATAACAATGACTGCCGAAATGCAAGCGTATTTAAGCTCTATTAATAATTAATGGGTACATGCGTCATTAATCAGTTTTTCTGCTTCAATTTCTATGCTGAAATTGATGGTAGCATGATGCCCATCTTCAGCGTTTGTTATACACTCATCACATAAGAAAAATAATAGCCTTTGAGATCCCAAACACATCCATTGCATAGAGCTATACCTCCAAATCTCCAATGAAAGACATCTACCTGGATACAGAACAAGAACAACAAATAAGTCTGCAGCGACGGCTACGGCAAGAAATCCTGTTTGCACGCCAGCGAATTTACCTGGCAGGGTCACCCACTCCACTGGAAAAACTGGAACTGGTGGATTGTCCGGTTGATATCTGGGTTAAACGTGAGGATGTCTCAGTAATCAAGGCCTATAAATGGCGCGGGGCCTATAACCGTATGGCAGCTATGAGTGACACTGAAGCCGTCGGTGGAGTGGTCACAGCGTCGGCTGGCAATCATGCGCAGGGGGTCGCCCTTGCGGCTGGGCAGCTGGGTATCAATGCCAGGATTTTCATGCCGCGAACCACACCAGAAATCAAACAGCAGACCGTGCAACGCCTCGGCGGTAATCACATCAACTTTCAGCTCTCAGGCGACACTTACAATGAGTCAGAAACCGAGGCCCTTGAATATGCAAAGCACAACAAGAGTACCTTTGTGCATGCCTATGACGATCTGCTGGTCATGGCTGGACAGGGAACCATGGCTGACGAAATCACCATGTCAGGACAAGGACCGTTTGATGTAGCTTTTCTGCAAATTGGTGGCGGCGGTCTGGCCGCAGGAGTTGCCTGCTGGCTAAGACTAATCTGGCCTGAAATTAAGATAATCGGTGTGGAAGGCGTTGGACAGGCATCAATGCAAGCAGCCCTGAATGCCAACAGACCGGTGCATCTTGAGGAACTGGATATATTCTGTGACGGCACTGCCGTGCACCAGGTCGGTGATCTTACCTTTACACTGTGCCAACAACTGCTGGACGACATCATCACCGTGACTAACCAGGAGGTCTCCGAGGCCATTCGCGCCATGTGGGATGGACTGAGGGCTATTCCGGAACCATCTGGTGCGATGGGGCTCGCAGGTGCCCTGAAATGTACCGATGCACTGGCGGGTAAAAAGTGTCTCACCATTCTTTGCGGTGCCAATCTGGATTTCAGCAAGTTAGCCCCAATTGCCGAGGCGACCGGGGTAGGTCTTGAAGCGCGCCACCATCTGAGAATCAAAATTGCAGAATCTCCGGGTAGCATGCTAAGGCTACTGGATGATGCCTTATCTGGACTGAGCATTACCAGCTTCCTCTATGGAAAAACTGACCAGTCACAGGCTTGGCCGGTTTTTGGTCTGGACTGCTTCGCCAAGTCTCTGGACCAACTCAAACAACAACTGGACGACAAAGCCTATGACTGGGAGGAGGTCTCCGGCGATGAGGATATCGAGTTTCGTACCATTGCCTGTCGCAGTGAATTACTGACTCACCCGGCTTTCTTTCAGCTCAGCTTTTACGAACGCCCAGGTGCCTTACATGAATTTCTTGAGGAAACCATTTGCGGTCGTGCCAATATTTGCTATTTCAATTATCGCTACTCTGGTGAGCGCATAGGTCGGGCACTGATCGGATTGGAGTTTGAAAGCTTGCAGCAACAATCTGAGTTTCTGCAATGGCTACCACCCTCCGGCAAAGGCTACCGTCGCTGCAAACGTGTACCTGATCGTGTGATTGAACGAATGATTTAGTCTCTCCCTTAAACTTTGTTGATACACCATTAGTACGATTTAATTAGCCAATATTCTGGCATAAACTACAATACTGGCAAGTTTGCTCTGGAAAATGACAGAGTGCCAGACTCCGCAAACAGATTGCGGCAGCTAAAGCGATTGTTGCTAGGTTAGGGTGAGCACAAATACCGATAATCAGTCGTCTGTGCTTTTCCCGGTATCATTCTGTACTATCCCGCTCAGACTAGAGTCTACTCAACGGGAAACCGAAAGACTCAAAGGGTAGATCGAAGAAATCTATTAGACCCATGCCTTCTCTACCTCATCATGAGTATAGAATTGAGAGAAGTTAAAATTAAAGTAGATCACCTGTTCAAGAAATATCCAGATTACTGAAAATCCTTGAATTTTTTTACAACCAATCAGTTTTTTAGGATCTTTAACTAGACATCTTTAGTCTGTTACCACTGCCCATAAAGACACCATGGTTTTCGCTATTATTCACTACCATGGCGATGTCAACTAACTATTTTTCTGTAACGAATATCCTGTAAAAATATAGAAATTCTATGGTCAGTCCATTAATTGTCTTGCTTCAATCAATACCTGACTGACTGCGCCAAAGAGTAAATTCCCCAAATCATAGTGCCGCCCTGATAGCCATGTCATCCAGTACATCAATGTAATGCACTTTAGTTCCAAAACCGCAATGCCCATGATAGGGAACCCAATTAAACCTAGCTTGGACCGCTGGTGCTTCCAGAACACTCAGCGTCTCCTCCAGAAAACGCAATCCATTAGTGAGATAGTAGTTATCCATATCACCCATCCAGAATTGTAGCTTTCCCGCAAGACTACCACCGATGTTGTCCCAGTTCTCTCTGATATAAAGTTCCAGATCCCAAGGTCGCCAGGAATCAGCAACCACTGGATTGATTTCACCGGTTTGCTTGTCCCATACCGGAATGGGATTGCCCATTTCATCAGGTTGGCCATAGACTGCATTCCAAGCACCCCATTGCTGGCCCGAGGTAACATAGCTATTTCCGTGTCCCATCACAGCCTCCATGCGCACTTCGTCGGCAATGCTAAAACGGGGATCTCCGTTGGTTTCTCGCGCACTGGGACGAAGCATGCCACTTCTGCTGACAAAGGCATTGTCATCGTTATACAGATTTACCAGTTGAAAGGCACGAAAACTGGGGGAGTCTGGACTGAATGAGTAAGCACCATTAAAGTAATCTGGATACAGAATCTGCAGAGCCATGGATACCCAACCACCTGTTGAGCAACCGCTGACAAATCGACCTGAGGGGACATCGTCAATAGGGAACCGCTCAACCAGATATGGAAACAACTCCGTGAAGTTGGCATCGGAATAGGGTCCAGAGACTGCACTGTTCATCTGGTAGGAATCCCCAAACGGCGACTCGCCATCAAGAAACACAATGACGGCTGGCGGCGTTGCTTCATTCTGCCAGTAGTTCATGAACTCCTCGTCCTCGAGCAGAGTCAAACTGCGGCTGTATCGACCATTGAGTCCGGCCACATGATACAAAACTGGAAAACGGTCAGCTGAGTTTCCAGTATATGCTGGCGGCAATAATATTGAGGCCCGAAGATATATTTCTCCACCATAGAACTCTGACAACAGCTCCGATCGTATTCGGACAAATTTCAGTAAGCGGGAATCGGCTGGTAAGATTTCCTCGTCAACAGTTTCAGTCAGACTAAAGCTGAGTGATTGGTCTCCGGGCACAATCTGCACTGACTGCGGCAAGGAATAGATGTTGCCCGGCGAATCCAGGTCGGACAGGACATCATTCACATCCAGTAATGCCTGGGTCTGCCAGATACCCACCCCAAGCTTATTTGGCAAATCAATGGGAAAGCCTGCTGCGGGATGAAAGGTCATTTCAGACCCATCCCAATCTTCTATATCAACTGCAAAAAATGGGGAAGCCTCAGCAGGTGCCGGATTATCACCAATAGCCAGTCTAGGTTCGATTACAGTGTGTCTGGTGAAGGCAACGAACAACCGGCCACTGACCGTTGAGTCCAAACCAGGCAACGAAATCGTTATATCGCTGACATTCGCATGAAGCACTGACTGCAAAGCAAGGCTGCAATAGCAGGCCCATGTCAACCCAAAGAAGTTAATCAACTTACGCATAGTGTTCTCCAATACTCTGCAAAAATCCGGGTTTGCCATCCAGCACCAGACTACTTCTTTTTGCCTGTAGGTCAAGCACTCCAGAAGTATTATGCCTTGATGAATCATCCAATGTCTTCATATTCACTTTCGCTGTACCTGCGACAGCCTGCTATGGTTGAGAAAATACTATGCTCGACTTTAATCCCGTTCCAACCTTCACATGCCAGATCGCTACTACTTTACATGCTATTGATTTACACCCACTATAGCAGCATAGGCATAACAGACTGTGTGCAATCTGAACCAATGGATTGGTACAGTATCATTTGTTATTGTCAGAACCAACAGAGTCTTTAGAACGAAAAATGCAGGCATTTACAATCTATCACTAGCCCACAATAACATCTGCCTATCCACCCCGGTCTATCAGGTTCCCCTATGAATTTTTGTATGCATCAATTGCTTGTATTGAGATCAATAACTTCAGATGTCCTGACCCCCGCTAACTTGCTTGCATGATTTACGCTGAACTTTTACCTGTTTTGATGTGTGTAGCATGATAAATTTCCATTGCGAGAGGCAAAGAATATGCAATAAATACCGATATATTTGCTCCCCAACAGTGTATGAGGACTATGCCTGTTCGGTGCAGAGGCATGATAACTAACCATGAAGGGCATATTAGCGTATAAAACATTACATCATCCAGCCAAAAGAGATTATATTCATGTTATTCAGCAACTTACAAGAATTTTGGGTGCTTTCATACTACACAGAGGTCAGGACATCTGAACTTTGATGTTCCCAACCATAATAATTTAGTGCCATGTACCGGTTGTCTTTTTGTTGTCCTGAACCGCAAGTCTGGCGACATTAACGACATGATCACGAATAGTAAGATCAGGTGGTGCTCGAACCGGTATACTTGCATTCTTATCATTCAGCTAAATATGACAAATATCTATTTATCCAAGTCAACTACTTCTGGTCTATCAACATACTACACATAACTCGGGCTTTTTCATCACCCATAAGGCCAGTTATCCGCAATTAACTCTTTGTTTTTGAGTGCTCTGACTGTCTGCATCGCAATCATTAAAATCTTTGTTCCTATCCACGTCATTTTGATGCTAGGAACTGGTTGTCTTTTGTTGGCCAAAACTCAGCCAGTTTGCCCATCGCAATCTGATGTTCACGAACTGTCAAATCAGGCGGCGGCTGTGACGGAAGCCTTGGATCCCGTTCGTGCAGCAGCATCTGGCAAGTAGCGATTTCTTTCGGATCGATTACCTGCTTTGTCGGCAGGTCAGGTTCCAATTTGGCTTACCGATGTAAATCAAACACCCGCCATGCTGTGATGGCATCAAAGACCATGCTCTTGAGCAAAGCGGATGTAGTTCGTAGTAAGTGAAACCTTCATTGTTAAGAAATTCCAGCGGGAACATTGAAATGGAGTTCGGGTGGTATCATCGGGCCGTCTGGAGCGGTCCTAGCTTGCACTGCGGATCATCGAAAACCCTTAAAGTGCAAATGCCTCATACTGTAGTAAAAAGAACCAGTATCTGGTTTAATTTAGTGTGCATCAAATACTAAATTACCTTTGAAATCCTCGTAAACTTATTGAATGGCAGAGATAATTTCTTGCTTATGATTCTCACGCCGATAGGATTCCTCAATTTTTGTTGCTATAAAGTCAATTGCAACGCCTCCGATAATTCCAATTGCAGCTCCTGCAAATATACCTACAGTCGTTCCGACAATCGGTACAACGCTTCCAGCAGCCCCACCGGCCAGTGCCCCTATTCCCACCTTGCTAGTTAGGACTTTGATTGGCACCTTGGCTGTCAATTTTAATATAGATTTTCCTGTAATCTTAGCTGTGACTTTTTGAGAAACTATCCAAGCAGCACCTCCAATCGCCGTACCCCCAACACTCGAAACTTCAAACCGATGAAGTGTAGTAATGAAGTCTTGGTTGAATGTTGGCTGAATGATGTTATCGAGTGAATAAGTTGAAATAATTTCGACTTCCGATGTACCTAATTCCAGCCTGTTTATATCAAGTAAAGTCTGAACCTCGTTATTGTAAGTTTCCATCTTCTCATTGAGATTAATGATCTCGTTTAATGTTGAATTAAAATCAGCAAAATATTCTTGTTTCGCAAAAACCTCATTTACCTTATCCATAAGAAGATTTTCAAGACCATTTATACCATTATTGACCAAAATTGCATTTAGCCTGCTATATTCACCGGGCCACAAGCTGTAGTACCAGTCAAGATACTCTTCTACCGCTTCCTTCTCGAGCCGCATGAATACCTGATCTATCTTTTGATCTAGCTTTTGGCTTAGCTCATTTGAATGTGATGCTATTTCTGAGAATGCTTCAGTACTAGTGAATTTAATTATTTTTTCTTTTGTCCCCGGATTGTAAAAGCATCTAGACCTTTCATTATTATTCTGGTCAATATGGCTACAATTAGGATCACCATATATCTGTTCAGCTGACACTAGCAAAGGTAATTCGGTAATATAAATCCGTGCTTCCTCAAGTTGTTTATTTATATCTGATGCCTTCTCTTCTAAGTGAACAATTAGTGGTAATAATATAAAAACCAAAACGAATGTTATAATTAATGAAAATGTGAAAATGCTAAAGTTTTGCTGAGGATAAAAACCAGCCTTACCTAACGCATATTTAGGTATTTGAAAGTAAGATAGTCCGAGAGTGACATTATATATCAACGCAAAGTTACCGGCACTCATTACCAAAAATGCTAGAAATAACACACCTATTTCAGTATTAGCGCAGTGAACCTGACCAATGGCAAAGTCTTCAACAGCACGAAAATAACTTAACCAATGAAGTGCTAGTGCTACAAGTTCATTACCTTGCCACTGATGGTTAGCAATTTCATCCCACTTACTATTGATGATAGAGGTAAATGTTCCGTAACACACCGGCTCTTCTAACCATATCATAGACACCACGATTATGAGCGTTACTATTGCTGCACAAATCCATCTCGACCATGCTAATGCCTGAGTAACCGCCACATCCCTATGCATGCCTGAATTGGATAAAAAGCCCTTCGTAGTGCTGAATAACACCATGAAAATGGGGATCATTAGAACTAGCAGCACCCACTCTCTAGTTTTGTAAAAATGCATATGAAGTAAAGTAGCAGAAGATACTCCAAATCCTAAAATTGACCAAAAACTCTTAACCAACGCCCCAGTAATAGATTATAGAGCCTTCCCTGTTGACGAAACATTGCTGAAACATTGCGTTGCCTACGTATTATATCTGAGCAAAGCCCTGAGATGCATATAGGTATGGTAATGATAAGTAAGCCAACCACCCAAAATAGTAATTGTTCTAAGACCGATTCTTGAGAGGCTAGAAAGATCAAACCTACCCAAAATGTGGCCATTACAAAATTGATAAGTTTTCTCTTAGACCAAAAATCATAGTCTCCAGAGGGTTTGTTTATTTTATAGCTGCTAGGCAGGTCTTCGGAATGGCCCATTGCTCCTGAAATTGTATTTTTGCTTAATATAGGACCCATTTTTTAGTATTAGACTGATACAACTTACACAGTCTCTCCCCTCCCAAGAGTCAATCTTATGCGTCCATGTTTGTAGATTTTAGGGACTAAAGCCCACCTATTACACTCAACAATCTTACTCTCTCTAACCATAGTTATTTGGTGCCCAGGATTTGCTGACCTTTTTTGTTAAAGCTCAGTCAGCCTGACTGAACTCACCACATACTCACAGTATAAGCTCAGATCGGCTTTGGTTATATTTTGGGGGAACCTGGTGTAGCAATAATTGGCCTTTATTTCGAAAGACTGCACTCTAGTCAGATGACTCAAATACATAACCATTCAAATCCATAGTTATGGATAAATCCATAATGCACAAAGAAGATCACGGTAGGAAATCAGGTTATCCCGGTCTCCCATACAGATTCCTGATGTAACTGCGGTAGGAAACCTGATTATTTCGTAAAATAGTTCTAATCCATTGGTTCTCATAATTTATTTCGCATTAATATACCAGAACATAGCTTCAAATAAGTCTCTCACCCTGGTACAGGACCATAGCTGCGGGGTGTTTCTAAAGTTTTGGGGAGAATTGCAGCGTAGATCTCAATCATCCAGAAGTCCATTCTAAAGGGCCGATTCCGCTTGCCCTCAATCTGATAACCCCCCCCCTTAATAAGCATCACTGCAAATGTAGCGTAAAGTCTGCCGTCATCCAAGGTTCATAACATTGAGAGGCATTTGCTCTGTGGCCAAAATAAGACTAATTCCCTCCAAGTTGTATTCAATTCCTCACTTCCATAATGCAATCAGTCATAATTTGGTTGAAAGATTCTACCTGAATACAATTTTCGGCCACCTTAGCTTGGGGTGAAATTTCATCAAAAGCGAAGAATATGCCAAAAAGTAAGCCATAATGAACATTTTTAAGGTAAAGTTCTTTTGAGGCTGCCCTTTCGCCCATATAGATCAAGAGCTGTAGAACAACGCAACTACCTCAGTGATAGATTTACAATGTTGAGCTGGATACATAGAACTCTCATCAGTATATTGTCCCTTTCATGCCGTGGCTATCTGCTGATTGCAGCTTTGCTCTTGTCTTGGGCCATGGCATTGCCCATGGTTGCCGCCGAGGTATTGCGCGAAGTGCCCGATGGCGGCCAAGCCCTGTCACTGCTTGGCAAAGTGCTATATCCTCCTGCCGCTAATGAGCGTTCGCTGCAGAACCTGGAGAGAGCACGAGTTGACTATGCGGCGAACCCCAACTCTGCTGATTCGATCATCTGGTTAGGCCGCCGCACAGCCTATGCTGGGGATTACCGTCGTGCGATTGAAGTGTTTTCTGAGGGTATCAGTAAATTTCCTGATGATCCCCGCTTTTACCGTCATCGAGGTCACCGCTACATTACCTTGAGGGAGTTTGACCTTGCCATTGCGGACCTAAGCATTGCGGTACAACTGATGCAAGATTTGCCCCTTGAAGTGGAGCCTGATGGCCTACCCAACCTCCAAAATATCGCCCTAACCACCACCCAAGGCAACGTCTGGTACCATCTGGGGCTTGCCTACTACCTGAAGCAGGATTGGTCTAATGCCTTGGCGGCGTTTCGCAACGGCTTTGCCTTGGGAAGCAATGACGACAACCGTGTATCCACCAGCCATTGGATTTACATGATTTTGCATCGCATGGGCGATTCTGAGTCTGCGGCCACTGCGGTCGCTGGCATCTCAACAGATATGGAAATCATTGAAAACAGCAGTTACCACCAACTCTGCCTGCTCTATCGGGGCGAGATGGCAATCAAAAATCTGATGGTCGCCAATGGCGATGAACCAACCAATGCTGCCGTAGCTTACGGACTGGCCAATTACTATTTCTACAATGGCGACCGGGAGCGTTCAGACCAGTTGTTGCAACACATAGTTTCAGGCACCAGCTGGGCAGCTTTTGGCTTTATTGCAGCCGAAGCCGATCTTGCCAATCCCCTGCGCTGACCTAAACATACTAAAAGAAAGCAGATTAGGCATTACATCAGCCAAAACTCTGACAGAGCACCGGGTCGATACTCTTCGACCAGAGCCCATAACCTGGCCGCAGTTTCAACATCCAGGATTCCGGTATAATCTGCTGCCCTAAAATGCAACTGGAAGGCTCGCAGGGCATAACGTGTCTGCTCATCTGCCTGCTCACTGATCTCAATCTTGTAGCCCAACGCAGACAGTGCTCTCTGCACCGCAGCAACCGAAGGCAAGGCATCGGAAAAACGCGCCTGATAGCCCGCAGTAAGGTCCGGGTTCGGCCAGGCACCAATTCCCTCATCAAATAGACGCTTCCAGGGAAACAATGGGCCAGGATCAGCTTTCCGCAAAATCGCAATATCAGAGTGGGCCACTATGTCGATGGGATCAATATCCGGGAATCTTTCCAGTATGGATTTGATGAGATCGATGAGCATGTCGATTTGCACATCAGAAAACGGCGGAAACTCACAGACCATTTCATCCAGAACAATATCCTCAACCGGTTGGTCAATACCACTACACTTGAACACATTGACCACTTCGATTCCAATGGACCGATCGTTCAATGCTTCCTCTCCGGCCCAGTAGCTCACACCAGCATGCCAAGCTCGGCGCAACTCAGGCACCAATTGGTACACACGGAGTGTATTGTGCGGGTAGGAAGGATCGCCGGTTTCAGGAAGCAGATAGTGGGAACTGACCGGGCGGTCTGTTGGAGTGGAAAGCAGCCTGAGCGACTCGGCAAAATTTTCTGCTGTTGAATGAATGACCAGATAGTTCACCCGGCTGTTCTGATTGGTAGACTCCAAGTAAACAGTGGTGTCTGTTGCACAGCTTGCTAATAGCAGCAACAAAACAAATAGTCCTGCACGGAAGTTGAAGTCTCCAAGTTTCGGAGTAATAAGCAGTTGGGATAAGTATAAAGTTTTATTCAAAATAATTTCCTGTGGCCAGGTTGAATGATTTATCAAGTATTTGATCGTGCGACATAGCGAAGGTCTAGCATAACAAAAGGCAAGCAAAGTGGCACCTTCAGAAACCAACGGATCAGCTTAAATGCTTCTCTTACGCTGCCACTTGTACTGCTTGATCAGTATCTGGGTATATTAATAACCCTCACCTTGTCATTCTAACTGAATTGAAAATACTTTTTCTAAAAATACCTTCAACCGTCTAATCTCTATCGCCCAGTAACATCTTAAACCAACGGGTTTACAGGATTTACAACTTATGAGCTTAATGAAACAGTTGTATAGGCAACCGCTTAAAAGATAAACAGTGCTTCTATACGGATTGACCATGCATTACAATCCTGTCATGACTTTGTACAACAAAAAATATAAGGATGACGGCAAGCTGCGTGACCAGGATAAGGTCAATGTGGAGCGATACCTGTTAATGGAAGACCGGGCATCAGCTACCGGGCGTGGTGTGCCATTTTTTTCGGGACGCGACCAAGAGATATGTATTTTCCGAACGATGGCTGTTGGTCTAGCTCAAGGCTTGACCGCAAACGCAACTTTAGTTGTGGAAGGACCACCTGGTGCAGGAAAGACTGCCTTGATGTGCCAGTTCATGGAAGAAATGCAGTCCTGGCCACCTGAGGGTACGGCAATGGCTCCCAGTACCACTCTCACCCAGCCAAGCAGAATCCCCGCCGGACATTGCCGATGCGATTGATGAGGCTATTGTCTCTCGATTGGCCAGGGATCTGCTTGCTTCAAAATCTACCAAAACCGGCATTGTTGAGAAGCTTGGTGATTACTGGGGTAAACTCGACACAGCCAAGGCCACAGCAAAGGCCAAAGAGTTTCTCGACCGAGGCGGTAGCGTGATGGGCTTTTCGCTTGGTGCCTCACGCGAAGGGCCACCAAACACCATCAATCAAGCCGTCAGGCGGTGCCCATCCTGGCAGTCGTGGCAGATAGTGCTGCTGATAGACGAAGCACAGCAAATTAAGCCCGGCAATCCTAATGCTGGATTTGGCACTTTGATCGAGTTACATCAGGGCATGGTGCAAGCCCATCTTTCGTTCTGCGCCTTCGGTCTGCCTGGTACACTTTTGTCCCTAGGTGAGGTGGGGGTTTCACGTCTGTCGAGCAATCGAAGCATCCGTCTTGGAGGAATTGATCAAATAGCAGCTCGACAAATGGTCAGTCGCTGCTTCAAGTCTTTCAAAGTGCTTGGTGGCGATCCATGGTGTGAAGCCATTCTTGAACGATCCGCAAATTGGCCGCAGCACTTGGCAGTCCATCTCAATGCCTCCATCCGCAAGATTCATGGAGCCAGCCCAAACATGAATGCCGAACTGCTAATCTTGAGGCAGCAATGCAAGAGGGAGATTCGCTTCGTGCAAGGTATTACGAGCAGCGTCTGGATCGTCTCCGCCGTCGCAACTTTGAGTTCGGCAATCTGGCGCGAGGACTTGCTCGGCTTTTAGATAAACCAAATTCTCAGCTTCCAGCCGCTGATTTGACTGGGGCCGTAAGGGCGGTATCACCTGATATATCTCATAACAATATCATTGACTTTGTCCAGGATGCCGAGCAAAGTGGATTTCTGATGTATGACGATTATGAAGACGCATATTTCATGCCCATACCCACTTTCGCCGGACACCTGCTAGGCAAGAACTCTCCCCAAAGGACAAATTGACCCTGCAGTGTAAAGGAACTGTTCTGTCAGCTACCGGAATATTCAACACCGTTTGCTGATTCGGCAAAAATTCTTGAGGCGAAAAGACAAACAACAACGCCCACCAAATTCAGCCAAGCATTGTTGTCTGTCACCGTCCTTGCGTTACTGACTCCTTGTTTATTGCAAGGGCTAACTGTTTGGGTACAGATAACCGCCTTTAGCCGACCGTACCCGTCTCAACAGCTTGGTAGTCTAGATCAAACCGATCCAGCGGCAATTGCCGTACCCGCATCCCGGTAGCATTGAAAACTGCATTAGCCAGAGCTGGTGCAATGCCGGGAGTGCCAGGCTCGCCAGCTCCGCCGATTTTATGGCCGCTGTTAATCACATAAGTCTCAATGGCAGGTGCCTCTCTCATTCTCACAGCCTGGTAATCATGAAAATTGCTTTGCGCCACTGCACCGTTCTCAATGGTAATCTCGCCATGCATTGCGGCGGTCAAACCATAGATAATGCCCGATTCCAACTGGGCAGCCATGCCATCCGGTGCTACGGCCAGGCCCGGATCAATCACTGCTACCACACGATCCACCGCCACCTTGCCTTCCTCCACAGTGACCTCAACAACCTGGGCTACAATGGAGCCAAACGATTCCTGCAACGAAATACCGCGACCGCGACCCTCAGGCAAGGGACTGGACCATAATGATTCCTCGGCGGCCCGAGTCAGAACTGCCAGATGTCTGGGGCTGTCTGCAAGCAGTCCGACTCGAAACTCGAACGGATCCTGACCAGCCGTATAAGCAGCTTCATCAATAAAGGATTCAGTAAAAAATCCATGCTGGGAATGATCAACGCTGCGCCAGGCTCCGAACGGCACATGCACCGGACTGTTGACGTAACCAATATCCTGCGTCGGTACGGCATAGGGAATCAAAGGTGCCTCCACCGGCTCGTTCTTGTTGGTATAGGTGTTCTCCCAGGCCAGCAGATTGTTGTCGGCATCAAAGGCAGCCCGAAACCGACTCTGCACCGCCGGTCGGTAAAAATCCTGCCGAACATCTTCTTCGCGGGACCAGATCAACTGCACTGGCTTGCCAACTTTCTGCGCCAGTATGGCCGCCTGCATTGCATAGTCAGGTCGGGCCTTGCGACCGAATCCGCCCCCCATGGCATGATTATGCAAGGTCACCTGTTCCGGATCCATACCCAGAATCTGCGCCACATCACGACGGAATCCTAGTGGATTCTGACAACCCACCCAGATTTCTGCACTTCCGTTCCGCACTTCAGCGGTAGCATTTAGCGGTTCCATACAGGTATGTGCCAGAAAGGGCACATGGTAATCCGCATCAATCACCCTGGCTGCTGTGGAGAATGCTGTTTCCACCTCCCCTTGCACTCGGTCTGTCTTTCGTTCCACTTGGGCTGCAATATCTCTCTCGAATTGAGCAAAAATCTGATCGCTGGAAATACTTTCATGGCCAGTCACACTCCACTCCGGCTTAAGAAGTTTCAATGCCTCATTCGCACTCCAATAACTGTCTGCTACAACTGCCACAGCATCCGTGGACAGAGTCTCCCCTACCATACTGGACACTGAAGCCTGGGGAATGACGACGACATCCGTCACACCATCTATCGCTCTTGCTTCACTATCATCAAGGCTAAGTAGGCTGGCACCCGGAACCGGCGAACGCATCACGCTGGCATACAGCATGTCGGGCAAACGTACATCCAAGGAAAATTTTAGCGAACCATCCACCTTGGCTGGAATGTCCCGGCGGGGCTTGTGGGTACCGACAATCTTGTAGTCAGCAGGATCCTTGAAGGTTGGTAATTGTGAGGGTGTCATGTCTGCCAATCGTGAAGCAAAGGCAGCATAAGGTTCGCGCCGTCCAGAGGTGGCATGCATCACATGACTGTTTTCGGTAGTAATCTCAGACACCGGAATTTTCCAGGTCTCGGCAGCGGCCTGCAGCAGCATTTCCCGAGTGGCAGCTCCGGCAGTGCGCATGGCCAAAACCCCAGTCGTTCGCACACTCATGCTGCCGCCGGTAATCTGTAAATTCAGACTGTCGGCGACACGCATAAAGGCTCCATCAATGCTGGGAATCGCGAAATCCGGAAAATCGACACCTGCCAGCAGAAACGCCCGGCCCACCGAATAGGTAGCATACTCACCCAAGGCCGGGGCTTCTTCCATTTCAAAATGATTCCAGTCAGCATCAAGTTCCTCGGCAAGCATCTGGCCCAAGGAGGTTTGCACACCCTGGCCTAACTCGGCCTGAGGAATCAGTGCTGTGATCGTATTATCAGAATCAATCCTGATATAGGTATGCACCAGCTTACCGTTTTCCTCACCAAGTTTGGGAGCCAGTTCCTTGACCTGATTGCCCGGACGCAGGGCAATACCCACCACTACACCACCACCAGCGGCTAGGCCAGTCGTAATTCCAGTGGCAATAAATGCGCGTCTGGTCCATTTACCCATGATTCACCCCCGCTACGCTGTAATAGAGTTTTTTCTCAGTAGCTGAGGCTACATTATTCACCGACTTGATAGCAGTGCGAATTCGGCCATACATTCCGCAACGGCAGATGTTGCCCTGCATGGCTGCATCTATCTCATCATCATTTGGGCTGGGATTACTGGCCAACAGAGCCGCCGCCGACATCAGCTGACCAGATTGGCAGTAACCGCATTGTGGCACCTGGTGTTCAATCCAGGCCTGCTGCAAGGGGTGCAGTTCGCCATTGCCAGGCGCAAGTCCTTCTATGGTCGTGACCCGCTTGTCGGCAACCGCCGACACGGGTGTAACACAGGAGCGCATCGCCTGGCCATCAATCTGAACCGTGCAGGCACCGCACTGGGCAATTCCGCAACCAAATTTGGTGCCGGTGAGTTCGAGTTGTTCTCTAATCACCCATAATAACGGCTTTGAGGGATCAACATCGACTGTCTGCTGAACGCCGTTTACCCAAAAGGTGGTACTCATTCAATTCTCCAGCAACTCCCCAAGGGAGTTGAGCCTCTTTTTTCAGGCACTTTACCAAAAGTGCAACTCGGAACCGCTGCCGACAAACAGCCATTCATATAACTTCCTGCCCAGTTTGATTACTCAGTCAGCCTCCACAGAGCTTATTCTAATCGACTATTACAGTCGCCATCTCTGTTAGTGGCTTAAGTAAGGTTAGTTAGGCCAAGGAAACAGATCAGGCCTTGGTACATCCAGATTTACGATATTGCCTCTGGCCATTACGAACTGGGGATACAGCAAGGTGTCCAGTTCCTCCAGCGGATTGACTGCCACTGCAATTATATCAGCATCCTTGCCGACCTCAATAGTACCGATGATGTCGGTCAGGCCCATAAGGTCAGCGGCGTTGATGGTGGCCGCGATGAGAATGTCGCGTGCCGACATACCTGCTTCGTGCATCAATATCGCCTCATAGGCATTGGTGCCATGGTCATTGACACCCGCATCCGTGCCATAGGCTATCTTGACCCCTTTTTGATAGGCAATCTGCACGGCATTGCGCATGACAGACCCGACTTGGAATGCCTTCTGCCGCACAGCCGGTATAAAGAACCCTGGCTGTTCGGAGGCTATACGCTCCACAGTGTGTCCTGCGATCAGCGTGGGAACCAGATAGGCACCGGTAGCCACAAACAAATCCGCCACTTCTTCGTCGAGATATGAGCCGTGTTCTATGGAATCTACACCAGCAAGCAGAGCTGACATGATGCCGGTTTTACCGTGGGCATGCGCTGCAACTTTGCGCCCCATGGCGTGAGCCGCCTCCACCAGAGCTATCTGCTCCTCATCGGTGAACTGTTGTTCAGTGCCGGTGGCAGTCAAGCTCAGCACCCCACCCGTAGCAACATATTTAATGTGGTCAGCCCCATACTTAATCTGGGTACGAACTGCCTTGCGGCACTCGGCCACGCCATCACAGACACCAGAATGGGGTTCGGAGAACACATCATCTCGGTAGCCACCGCCATCTCCATGTCCACCTGTCGGGGTAATGCTCTGACCCGAAGCCTTAATTCGCGGCCCCATCACAATCCCTTGATCAATGGCATCGCGCAGGGCAAAGATGGCATTGCGGGAGCCACCCACATTGCGAATAGTCGTAAAACCAGCACGCAAAGTCCGCATACCATATTCCAGCCCCACCAGTGTGCTAAACTCTGTACTGCGGGTTACAGCGATTTCCCGGCGGTTCGGTTCCTGCTGGCTGAGGATATGGGTATGAGAATCAATAAGACCCGGCAGTACAAATCGGCTGGAGAGATCAATCACAGTGGCCTCTGCGCCACCGGTGACTTCGCCGGGTGTGATGAAGCCCTTTCGCACCTCAACAATCTCGTTATTTCGAACAATGATGCTTTGTTCTGGTTGGGCTGGTTGCCGGGCATCGGTCAGCAACATCCCGGCATGAATGATTCGCCATTGGTCTGCACCCTGGGCTTGCAGACCGCCACAGCATCCCAGCGCAAGCATAAACAATAAGCTTTTGAAATTGTTTGCCCCGGTGATTGATAATTTCATACTGACACTTTTCATTACTGACGCCTGTCTTGATTTATTCACATTCTTGGGTGGAAGCCCACGGGCTTTGGATTATAATATCAACAAGGTGCACAAGTAACATCACGAATCTATACAACATAAATTCACCTCAGCCATCAAGAGTGTAGAGTGGAGAAGCATCGAATTGCAGAAACTGGATTGAAAATCCGTGACATCAGGCAAAGTTGACTGCACGCACAATTGGACGGCCTGGACTAACAAACCCCTCATACTCCAGCCATCAACCCATCAGGAGCAACCATGACTAATTTTCTATCTCCCACAATTAACCTCAGCCGACAATGCATTCGAACTTTGGCCCTGACCTTGGGGCTGGCAATACTGGTCGCCTGTGCAGAACAGTCTTTTACCGCCAATCCAACTCAGGAGCAGAAGATTGCTACCACGGAGCAATCGGTTGGCATGGATTCCGGTCGTCTTTCCCTCATCACGGAAAGCATGCAAAGGCTGGTGGATCAAGGGTTACTGGCTGGTGCCGTGACCATGGCATCCCGAGACAACATCGTGGTGCACCATGAATCTGTGGGATACCGTGACCTGGAAACTGGCGCAAGCATGGAAGAAGATACGCTATTTCGTATTTATTCGATGACAAAACCGATAACTGGTGTCGCCCTGATGATGTTGTATGAGGAAGGAAAGTTCAATCTGTCGGATTCAGTTGAACAGTACATCCCCGAACTGCAGAATCTGCGTGTGTTTGTCGGCATTGACGATGAAGGGGGCATGATTACCGAAGTAGCTGATCACAAGATGACGATTCGGGAACTGATGACCCACACTGGCGGGCTGACCTACGGAATCTTTGACGAGTCTCCCGTAGATGCGGCCTATCTGGACTCTGGGGTTGGTATCGCCGCTGCTGGAGGTGTTCTTAAACCTGGAGAAACAGCCAGAGATTTTGTCGCCAAACTGGGCCAAATCCCACTCAAGCATCAGCCAGGCACCCGCTGGGAATATTCGGTGTCAGTCGATGTACAAGGCTATCTGGTGGAAGTCCTGTCGGGCCAGAAATTCTCAGCCTTTTTGCAGGAAAGGCTTTTTGACCCATTGCAAATGAACGATACCGCCTTCCACGTCCCGACCGAAAAGCTGGACCGGTTCGCCCAGATGTATGTCTATGGCCCTGAAGGCAACCTGATAGCCAGTGAACTGTTTCCCGAAGCGGACTTTACCTCACCACCAGCTTTTGAAGCGGGTGGTTCCGGGCTGGTCTCAACTGCCAGTGATTACATGCGGTTCTGCCAGATGCTGCTCAATGGCGGCGAGCTTGACGGCATGCGTATTCTGGCACCTCTAACAGTGGCAATGATGTATCAGAACCATACACCCAAGGGCAAGGAAATTGATGTCTTTGGAACACCGGGCATTGGCTTTGGCCTCGACTTTGCGGTAGTCAATGACCCTGTTGCAGCCGAGACCTATTCCAGAGGGGAGTATTACTGGGCAGGGGCTGCCGGAACCTGGTTCTGGATTGATCCGGTGGAAAACCTCGCTTTCGTCGGGATGATTCAGGCCGCTGGTGAGAACCTGCCAAATATACGATCCACGAGTCGGCGGTTGCTTTACCAGTCCATCACAGAGCCACGCGGAATCTGAGCATCCTCCCAGTCAACTGCGCTGATAGGTTGCATAATTTACTGGCGAAAGGAAAAGAATCATAGGCATGGCGGCGGACAGGATAATCAACTCAGAGACAGCATCGCTCTGCGTCGCCGTCAGTTGATTCCCCAGTCCTCACGAGAATCCGCTGCCAACCGAGTTGAGAAAGACTATCTGGAGAGATCATGGAGGCTTTTGCTGGGGAAGTGCTGGGGACCTTTCTACTGATCGTGCTGGGTGCCGGAGTGGTGGCAAATGTAGTGCTGGAAAAAACCGGGGGTTCCGGTAGCGGGTATCTTGTAATTACCTCGGGTTGGGGAATCGCCGTCTTTGTTGCTGTCTTTGTCACCGGCAGCGTCAGTGGTGCCCACATTAATCCAGCCGTCAGCATTGGCCTGGCTCTGTCCGGTCAGTTTCCTTGGTCGCAGGTGCCCCTGTACATTGGTGCCCAGCTAACCGGGGCTTTTCTTGGTGCTGTCTGCATGTGGGTGCATTACAGGGAACATTTCAATGCAACGACCGACCCAGAAGCCAAACTGGGTGTTTTTAGCACTGCACCAGCAATCCCCAACGTTCTCAATAATCTCTTTTCCGAAATTCTTGGCAGCTTTGTGCTGGTGCTTGGCGTGTTGTACATCGCCACCCCCGAACTTGGGCTTGGTGCCCTTGATGCACTGCCTGTTGCCTTGCTGGTGTTCGGCATCGGCCTGTCTCTTGGCGGTCCAACCGGCTATGCCATCAATCCGGCCCGTGACTTGGGACCTCGCATCGCCCATTCTTTGCTACCGATTACAGGCAAGCGCGACAGCAACTGGGGGTATGCCTGGATACCAGTAGCTGGTCCAGTACTCGGCTCAATGATTGCTGCCGGAGTTTACTTGCTGCTGCCTTTTTGATTGCTGAGTACAGTAAGTTTTACATAAAAATATTTTTATACCTAACGGTCTGATATGTAAAATTTTCCTGAGACTCTGGTATTTATAACATCAAAACCACTCTGACAACTCAAGCTCGTGAGACAATTCATTGCCATTCGTCATAGCCTGCTAGTTAGTGTCTGCATGAAATCTACAAAAGTGCTGCTATCTTGCTGAAAATCAACTGAAAAAGTCAAACTTTTCGGCTCGAAGATCTTCTAATTTTCCATTGAATCGTCTAA
>JAPORB010000046.1 GCA_026710425.1 Gammaproteobacteria bacterium | reverse complement strand
CGCCGCAACCAATTGATACTACAGACCCTAGAGGCCATCAGGAATTGCTGAAAAAGCATCCTCAGACTATCAGATGTATTTTCTATTCAGTCTTCATAGCGCAGGTACCTCAAATATATCTAGTGCTATGCACTCTGAACTACTCATTGGTATAATGTATCTGTTATCGATTTTTGCATTTGCATGTCGCTACTGTCGATGAATTCTGCTAAAGTTTCCAGTGTGGGCCAGAGGGTAGCCATAGACGAAATTGATGAATTAGATGACCTTGTTCTGTAAGAAATAGATACTAACAACCTAAATGAATGCTGAATCTGGATAGAAGTGGATAACGCAGTAGAAAAGTCTCATCTGGGATTAATGTCTGCCGTGAACAAAGGTAATGAC
Organism: Gammaproteobacteria bacterium; assembly: GCA_026710425.1. GTDB lineage: Bacteria > Pseudomonadota > Gammaproteobacteria > Pseudomonadales > Pseudohongiellaceae > UBA9145. The sequence continues at coordinate 1,814 of JAPORB010000046.1, read as the reverse complement.
TTTGAGTCGGTACATAACTTTTTGGCCATTAGAGGTGAGATTGCGTTAGCAATGATGCGAAGGGAAGTGTCTCTGCTATATTTATATGAAAGCAATCGGGAGGCGTGATTGAATTGAAATCATCGTCAAAACAGATCAAGAAAGGATCAGACGATAATCCTGAGGCTAATGACAGAACTGATAATTACAGTGATTCCCTACATGAGTAACCAGCAATCCATAATATCTACCGCACTGAGAATTAGCCATGGGGTTTGATGTGATCAGAGTATTCAACAGCAAGTGCTGCTTGATGACTATCCTCATTGCACTGCTGTGGCTGGCGGCCTGCTCACAACCCTACACTATCTCGGTCAATAACCAAGCAGTTTTTGACCCATCTGGCAGACTTATTGATGCCACTACCATTGATGCCGACCTGCAGGGTTGCATCAATCTTGCCTTGCAACAGCAGGCACTCAATAGCCTTGCGGAATTGACTGTCCTGTCCTGCGCCAACTCGAACATCCGTAACATTGAAAATATAGGCCAGCTAAGTCAGTTGCGCTTTCTGGATCTCAGCAACAACAGCATAAGTAATATCACACCATTAGAGGATTTGAAGGCACTCGGTGGATTAAGCCTAGTCAATAACCGGATTTACGACATCGCTCCGTTGTTCAATATGCCAGGACTCAGTTCGGTGAGTCTGTTGGGAAACGATAACATTCCTTGTCAGCAGTTGAATCAGCTTCGGAGCCGGCTGGGTACTAATCTTGATGCTCCGCTGACATGCCAACGCTGAATGGAAAGGAACCATTCAGCCTTTGATTCCTCCCATGGAATGAAACTTGGTTTGTTAAAACTCGAGTATGCCTTCCCTTCCTCCTTCAGATCCAATACCTGACTGCTTCCAGCCCCCAAAAGGCGCAACTTCAGTAGAGAAGATTCCAGAGTTAAAGCAAACGATGCCATATTGCAGCGACTCCGATACCCGCATAACTCTTCCCATATCACGCGTAAAGAAATAGGCAGCAAGGCCATAGTCAGTATCATTTGCCCGCTGCAATACCTCTACCTCATCGATGAATGTCTGGACGGCGGCAATTGGACCAAAAATCTCTTCTCTGGCCAATCTCATGTCTTTCGTAATTCCAGTAATCAATGTCGGCTGATAGAATCCATGGCCTATTGGATCCACTTCTCCACAGAGCAATATTCTCCCACCCTTTAAGCTGGCATCCGAGACCAGTGCCTTCATCTTCTCCACGGCCTGCCCATTAATCAGCGGCCCTAAATTTATGCCCTCTTCAAAGCCATCTCCCATTTTGAGTGCGCCGATGGCACTGCTTAATCCATCAATAAATTGCTGAGCAGCTGACCCCTGGACAAAGATTCGATTACTACACACACAAGTCTGACCACAATTTCGAAACTTGGTCGCAACACAATGAGTTACTGCAGACACAATGTCAGCATCATCAAATACGATGAAGGGTGCATTGCCACTCAGTTCCATGGAAACCTTTTTCATGGTTGATGCACACTGTGCCAATAGCTTTTTGCCAACCGGTATGGATCCGGTGAATGTAAACTTGGCAATGGCAGGATGTTGCGTCAGTACCTCACCGATAGCCTGACTGTTAGTACCTGTGACTACATTAAGAACCCCTGCTGGAATGTCGGCTCGCTTTGCCAGTTCACAGAGGGCAAGCGCACATAACGGTGTTTGCGGATCAGGTTTAATTACCACGCTGCATCCTGCTGCTATAGCCGGTGCCGCCTTTCGCGTAATCATGGCAATGGGAAAATTCCATGGAGTAATACAGCCGACA
>JAPORB010000192.1 GCA_026710425.1 Gammaproteobacteria bacterium | reverse complement strand
CCTTTCTGCTATAGCCTCATACCCTCAATCCGTGCCACTGTCTCTATATCCTTATCACCCCGCCCGGAGAGGTTGATAACAATGGTCTGTTTTATTTTCATAGAGGCGGCCAGTTGCATGGCATATGCTACACCATGACTGGATTCAAGTGCTGGAATAATGCCCTCCAAGGTGGTGAGCTGATGGAAAGCAGCCATCGCCTCTGTATCGGTTACTGCCACATACTGCACACGTTCCAAGTCTTTGAGCCAAGCATGTTCTGGGCCCACGCCAGGATAATCCAAGCCCGCTGAGACAGAATGTGTTTCCATGATTTGGCCCCATTCATCAGCCATCAAGTAGGTGCGGTTACCATGCAGTACCCCGGGTTTTCCGGCACTGAGCGGAGCCGCATGGTTTCCGCTTGCCAGCCCATGACCACCCGCCTCCACTCCAAACATAGCCACATTGGAATCTTCCAAAAAAGGGTGGAATAGACCAATCGCATTAGAACCTCCACCAACACAGGCCACAAGTGCATCGGGGAGCATCCCGATCCGCTCAAGACACTGCTGCCGGGTCTCCTTCCCGATCACACATTGAAAATCACGCACCATCCGAGGATAGGGATGAGGCCCGGCCGCTGTCCCGATTATATAATAGGTATCATCCACATTAGTGGCCCAGTCCCGTAATGCCTCGTTCATTGCATCCTTAAGTGTACGCGAACCAGACTCAACCGGAATTACCTCAGCACCCAGCAGTTTCATGCGGTAGACATTGGGGGCCTGGCGTTCGATATCCTCGGCTCCCATATAAACATGGCATGAAAGACCCAGACGGGCCGCTACCGTGGCACTTGCCACACCATGTTGACCAGCTCCGGTTTCGGCAATCAGACGGGACTTGCCCATATGCCTAGCCAACAGTGCCTGACCAATGGTATTATTTATTTTGTGGGCACCAGTATGATTTAAATCTTCCCTTTTGAGGTAGATCTCAGCACCTCCGCAATACTCAGTCAAGCGACGGGCAAAATATAACGGAGTTGGTCGCCCCACGTAATGTTGCAGTTCGTGGTCAAATTCAGCCCAAAAGTCGTCATCTCCAGCCAGATCAGCGTAGACCTCGGCCAACTCTTGAACCGCATTAATCAGGGTTTCCCCGACAAACACCCCGCCATAGGGGCCAAAATGCCCCGCAGCATCCGGTCCTTCGAAGTCTGCGACTGAAATTGTCTGAGGCTCAGCGTCTGACATGCCGGCCTGCCTCAATAAACTGCTTTACCTTTTTCATATCCTTAACGGCGGGGGATCGTTCTACCCCCGAAACCACATCCACTCCCCACGGATTCACCTTCTCTATGGCCAATGGCAAATTTTCTGGATTCAGCCCACCAGCCAAGATTACCGGTTTTTCTATCGACTCCACCAGCCTAGCCGCCAAGGACCAGTCAAATTGTTTTCCAGTGCCTCCCGCAACTCCCTGCTTATACGCATCAAGCAGGAAAAGAGACGCTTCGGGATGCGATTCAACCAGCCTCAATGCTTGATCATAGTTCTTGACCCGAATAGCTTTTGAATAGGGCACACCAAACTGTTCACAAAAGGCCGCGGATTCCTCGCCATGGAACTGTAAACTGTCGATAACCCCTGTAGCCAGGACCTGGCTTACTTGAAGCTGAGTTGGATCTACCAACACAGCAAAGCGGGTTATGCCCTGCCCGATGCCGCTCAGCAGCAGGTCACATTCCTCCACCGTAACCGCTCTTGGGCTTGCCGCATGTAGAATCACTCCCAAAGCATCGGCCCCCAATTGGGCGACCGTTTCAGCTTCCCCAGCTTGGTTTATCCCGCAAATTTTTATCCAGAGATTGGACAATAGTGAAAGACCATCAACTCTATTTCATTGATTTGTTCTGTTTTTCATTATTCTGTCAGCCAACCGTCTGCCTGAAGGTCCTGTAAGTATCTACCATTATAAATGAAAGCAAAAATTACCCAACTAACAATTACTCCAAAACCAAGCGTTACGATAGCAATCGCCACATTAGCGATAAGCTGAATACAAGCCCATTTCAGATCACCTCTAAATAAAGCAGGGAAAAATCCAAAGAATAAAGTCGTAAAGGAAAATCCCGTTGGAACTTCTTTAGTCACACCATTTTTGGTGAGTTTCACATTCAATCTCCTTTGTAATGCAGCTGATCATATGTCGGTCAGCGGGTCAGAATGTATAACATTACCCAAGATGACACAGGGCTATGGGCCCATCATCTCAAAACTCTCAGGTTCTCAGGTTTAAACCTTGGTGCATTACTCCACCAAGACATTGCGGATTCACCTCAACCTTTGAGATAGTTAGTGTATATTTATAATCCATTAACTTACTGAAATATATAAAAAAATCGCTTTTTCAGTTTGAAGATTTATCAAAATAGCATAAGAAGCGATCAAATCTAATTTTTCATGCGGCTTAAGAGCAATCTGGGTATCTTCGATTTAAAAATTCAGCTTTTTATTTAATTTTCAATGGCTTGGAATTTTCATTCGGACACTAGTGTTTAGGAAATCAAATGACGGATGAACATCTCCCAGTTTGACTCAGTGCCTTGGTAGTGAGGAAGCGCGCATGATTTACCAATACGACAAATATCCATTAATTCCCTTCTTATTACTTCCCTTCCAATTCCTTTTGCTTGCGCCGTTCTGCATGAAACTCTTCTACCTGTCTTTCCATTTCCTGTATGTCAGCTTCGGTATAGTCTGGACGATCTTCACAACCTTCCTGATTATATTTCCGGCCTTCTATATTTCCCCAATACGGACGCATACGGCGATATTCCCCATACAATAAATCTGCAACATAATACCCATATCTGCAAATCCCTCCTTTCATTGCTCTTTCTAAACTTTCTATATCAATATCATCAAACCTTTTAACTTTTTTTATTGGCCCGTATCCTACTTGGGTACTTAAATTCCCAACCCACGCATCAACAGGCATTGGCATATTGACTCTAGCTTCCCATTCATACTCGGAACCATAAGCCACATACATCTGATCAAGCACCTGCTCTATCTCATTGCGAGGCTCCAACCATCCAGCATATCCCAGAAATTGCTTGGTCTCGTCATTAACAATGCCTAGCTTGATCTCATGCCGTTTTGCCCGTTGCTCATCACGCAACATATATTTACATTTAGGAGTACGGAAATCGTATCCACCTTGACAAATACGCGTTCCCTTGTGGTACGGAACTTCAACAATAGGGTCATCTTCAAAAACCCTCAGAAATAATGCCCCTACCACCAGAAATGCTAATATTGTATAAGATGCTGATTTGATTGCTACCCCTATCATAATTGCCCTTCTTCAGAAGTAGTAATCGCCCCAACTATAATCTCTTAGATCAGCCAGCTTTGGCTCCAGCATCCATTCTTTAAAAAGCACGAAAATACCACAGTTTGCAGGCAAAATCCGATATTTTTTCTGAATTTTGCTATTTTTTATCTTTCGACACCTGCTACACAGGCTGAGTATAATCGGCAAGATAACATCAGTCAGTCCTTTCCGAGGCAACATCTGAAGATCCCAGTAGCAAAGGCAGGCGGCTGGTTAAAGGCAATTCAAAGTGAGGCGGGTAGTCCACCTGCATCAAATACAGCCCATTGGGTGGCGCAGTAACACCTGCCCTAGTACGATCCTTGGTATTGAGTAGCTCTTCAATCCACTCTGGATCCCTGTCACCCTTCCCTATCCTAATAAGTGCCCCACTGATATTCCGCACCATATGCTGCAAAAAGGCATTGGCGCGGATATCAAAAATACAATACGCACCAGACTGGTAGACATTGGCCTCAAAAACGTTACGAAAAGGCGATCTGGACTGACAACCTGCCGCCCGAAACGCAGAAAAGTCCTGCTCTCCGACCAGAAATTCAGCCGCTTTTTGCATCCGGCAGACATCAAGATCATGATGGAGATGGCATAGTTGACCTACCAGTAAGGCGGATCCAATCTTTGCGGAATAGATCACATACACATAGCGTCTGGCTGTGGCAGAAAACCGAGCATGAAATTCCTGCCCGACTGGCTTGCTCCACAACACACGGATAGTGGCAGGTAACAAGCTATTTATACCCAGCGTCCAAGCCTTATCCCCGCGGTCAATCTCACAGTCAAAATGAACAATCTGACAGCTAGCATGCACTCCAGCATCGGTCCTGCCAGCACAGACTGCAGTGACCGGTCTGTCAGCTACACTGGACAATGCCAGCTCCAGCTCGGCCTGGACGGTAGTCAGCTCCGAAGATCGTTGCCGTTGCCACCCACTGAAGGTCAGGCCATTATATTCAAGGGCTAGGGCAAAACGGTGCAGATCTGCTTGAGCGGGATGAGACTTCACTTACTAACATCAAGTGGCTGCAGGCCACACTTTGCACCACATAAACCTCCACCTGATTCAGAATTGTCGGGCAGAAGGTTAGCCGTCTTTGGACTGGAGATTAGCGATGGCCTCTCTGGCCTTCTTGACCTGATTATCGTTACCTTCGCTGATAACCTCTTGCAGAATTTCAAGAGCTGCCTGCTCATCCCCCATTTTCTGGTAGGCATAGGCAAGTTCCAGCTTGTTGGCCGCCTCTTGCTGTTGCTCTGTCAATTCGGTGTACTGCGAACCATTCTCGACAGCTAGTTGTGCGGGTTGATCAGCCCCAAGGTCCTGCTCAATGTCTAAGGGGACATTAGTATCGCTATTCTGGCCAGAACTTGCTGCTATTTGCGTCGATCCTTCATTATCTGATGCTTCATCGTCAGATACTGCATCCGCCATGCCGATTGATTCCGAAAGGTCTTGAGCAGCCTTCGTTTCTACTTGTTGCCGTTGTGAATCAGCTTCCCCGTTGGCTGCACCGGAACTAGCCTGGACTTCCTCGTCCCCATCTTTAGACTGCAAGGAAGATTGTCGATTCCTTAACCACCAGAATATCAGTCCAAAAATCAGCAAAGCTCCCAAGATGGGCAGTAATGCATTTGGTCCAATGCTATCTAATAGTCCGGTAGTGGGTTCTAAAAGCATGTTGGTACTATTTTGTTCTTCATTGGCTCCTTGTGGTATTGTCGTCACATCCAATATCTGCTCAGTTTCAGGTACTGTCTCCAATTCTGTGGTATCAACAAGCTCAGCTTCGGCCATCAGGTCCTCATCGAAACCGTTAACAGGGTCAACATCGGGTTCTGGTTCTACAATTTCAGATGTTTGCTGATTTATTTCGGTAGCGGTTTCAGTGGGGCGGGCAGTTTGTGGGTCAGCCGGGATTTGTGTGTCAGTAATTTGCGGAGACTCAACCAATCCAGTCTCCTGCAGGGAATTGTCATTGCTTTGAGCGATCTGTATTTCCTGGTCACCGCTGGCAGCATTCTCTTCGCTGTCTGAACCAGCAATTTGAGTCTCCTGCTCCGACAAATTTTCCAACTCAACATTCTCCTGAACTGAATCAGCTGCCGATTCAGTCAGAATTTGGACCTCAGATTCCTCGCCTAGCGACGAATCATCGTCTTCACTGACCATAGCAGAGCGTTGTGCCTGAACCAGATCAGTCGAGGTCTGCTCTGCATTAGATTGTGGACCCTGTTGGGAATCCACGACATCAATAGCATTCTCAGGTTCAATTTGCATTACCTCCGGTATTACGCTTACCGAATCATCATTAACGGAGGTATTTTCTGGCATTTCGGTATCATTTTCCGCGATATCTTGAGTGATATCGTCATTTTCGATACCAATTGCAGTATTCTGCTCATTCTGACTGCTGTCAGTCTCATCAGCAGGGGAAGGAGCTACGATCGAAGTGGACTGTAATTCCCCACCCTGCAATCCAGAAATATTGGAATCTGAGCTTTCGGTACTTTGAACATTTTCAGGAATTGACTGTTCTGACCTGGAATCAGCATCAGTCATAAGTGAGGTAGAGTTGGTGGAATCACCAGAGCCTACTTGTGGAGGTGCGCTGGCACAGGAGACAAAAAGCAGACAACAGGCAGTAAATCCCGCCATCATGACTCCATTTACTCTGATCTTGCTGATTCCGACTTTCACTCGTTATCCTGATCGTTGGAGTTGGGCTTTGCCCATAATGTAGCAAGTTATGGGTCTGAGTAATGCCTAACTGTTAGAGCACCAAGCTATCACCGCAGGTCGGGAGAGATATTAAGACTATATCGCCGCCTGCATTTTTATTTTAGTTTCGGCCAGCAAAAGCAGAGTTCAGGTTCCAAAACTGCGCTTACTGGTAGAAACAATTGTCACCAGTTCGGGATAAGTTTCATCCAATTGAGACTGGAATCCTTTCAAGGATTATCTGCCAACTTTATAGCAGAAAACACCGATAACCCTTTGAATTAATGCACTAATTTGACACCAATAATTTACACTGACTGAGCAGATTAGAGATTTTAATCTGCTGCAAAGAGGTTCCACTCAACGTCCTGACCCTTTCGAACTCAGAGTTGGGATAGAATGTGTTGAGAAACTTCATTCAGTTTGACTTGTAAGTATAAACTATATGTAGTTTTTTATCAACTCCTCTGCGATTTGAACGGAGTTCAGGGCTCCTCCCTTGCGTACATTATCAGCTACCACCCACAAATTTATGCCATTAGCCAATGAGATATCCTGTCGAATCCTGCCTACAAAAACGGCATCCTGCCCCGCTGATTCATGAACTGCAGTCGGGTAGCCCCCATCCTCACAGGCATCAAGTAGTCTTACACCATCGGCTTGAGACAGCAACTCCCTCACCACTTCGGCACTGATGGGTTCAATGGTCTCAACCTGAACCGCCTCGGAATGTCCATAAAAAACTGGGATTCTGACACAGGTTGCACTCATCTCAATGTTTTCATCCCCAAGGATTTTGCGGGTTTCCCAGCGCATTTTCATTTCTTCGCGGGTGTAGCCGTTGTCCATAAAGCGATCAATATGGGGCAAGGCATTAAAAGCGATCTGTCGTGGAAAAACTTGGCAATCGGCATCACGTCCATTGAGAAGGTCAGCCGTTTGCTTCGCCAGTTCCTGAATGGCAGCCCTTCCCGACCCCGATACGGCCTGGTAGGTAGCAACGCAGATACGCTTTATACCCGCAACCTGATGAATTGGCTTGAGGGCGACTACCAACTGGATAGTAGAGCAATTCGGGTTGGCGATGATGTTATGGTTGGTAAAATCCGCTATTCGTTCCAAGTTGACTTCGGGTACCACTAAGGGGATGTCATCTTCGTAGCGGAATTGCGAGGTATTGTCGATAACCACGCATCCGGCTGCCGCCGCTTTCGGTGCATACTTGGCAGATATATCGCCTCCCGCCGAAAAAAGGCCGATACTCACCCTGGTAAAGTCAAATTCTGCCAAATTGCCCACCATGACAGGCTTGCCACGAAAGAGGACAGTGGAACCTGCGGATCGCTCACTGGCCAAGGCGTACAACTGGTCGACGGGGAATTCCCGCTCTTCCAGGATACTGATCAGAGCTTCTCCCACAGCTCCGGTAGCACCGACCACTGCTACATTGCATTTTTCCATGGGTATTTCAGATTAAATAATTATTTTATCTATATGATTTTTAAGATAAATATTAATTTTAGATAAGGTAATAATAAGTAACGAAAATATTTGATGTATCCAATTCTCTCCCGACTGCATCACGGTCAGAATCCAACAAACCAAAACTTCCAGGAATACTAATTACTAGCCAACATCGGCTCTGAAGGTCCAGGGGGCAGTTCGGCGCCAACGTTTTTCAAAGCTGCGAATGTCCTCGGCATCCTGCAAAGTGATACCAATATCATCCAATCCTTCAATCAGACAATGTTTGCGGAAACTGTCCACATCAAAGTCAATAGTGCTGCCGTCAGGTCTGGTGATGACCTGTCGAGGCAGATCTACTTCGAGGCTATAGCCCTCTTCAGCATTGACCTGTTGGAACAGCTCGTCAATGACCGCCCGCTCCAGAACGATCGGAAGTAGGCCATTCTTGAAGCAGTTATTGAAGAAAATGTCAGCATAACTGGGAGCCAAGATAGCTCTGAATCCATAATCATCCAGTGCCCACGGGGCATGTTCCCTGGAGGAGCCACAACCAAAGTTATTCCTGGCCAATAAAATAGAAGCTCCTCGGTAACGGGGCTGGTTCAGTACAAAATTCGGATTCAACGGGCGTTCGCTGTTATCCGCATCCGGCTCACCCACATCAAGATAGCGGTGTTCGTCGAATAGGTTGGCACCAAATCCTGAACGTCTAATGGATTTAAGAAACTGTTTGGGAATAATGAAATCCGTATCAACATTAGCACGGTCCAGCGGCATCACCAGTCCTTTTGTAACTTGGAATTTTTTCATAATCTCTTTTGCCTAGCTTAACTATTTACTATCTTTTAGGAACTTTTAGTATCTCTTTTTAGGAATTTGGGAATATTTATTGGATTTTGCATTTAACCCATGTCACGGACATCAACAAAGTGTCCGTAAATGGCTGCCGCCGCTGCCATGGCCGGACTTACCAGGTGGGTGCGACCACCGAAGCCCTGACGTCCCTCAAAATTTCGGTTTGAGGTAGAGGCGCAATGTTTCCCCTCCCCCAGTTGGTCGGCATTCATTGCTAAACACATGGAACAACCCGGTTCACGCCATTCTAATCCGGCGGCTTCAAAAACCTTGTCCAGTCCCTCGGCCTCGGCCTGCTGCTTTACCAGACCAGAGCCAGGTACGACCAATGCCATTTCGACGTTATCCGCCTTGCGCCTGCCCGCCACAATCTGAGCTGCTTCCCTCAAATCCTCAATTCGAGAATTGGTACAGGAGCCAATAAAAACACAGTCAAGAGCTATATTCTTGATGGCGGTACCGCCTTCAAGCCCCATATATTTCAGTGCCTGCTCCATATTTTGACGCCGAGTGACATCAGTTTCCGCAGCCGGATCAGGAATGGTTCCGTTTACCGGTGCCACCATTTCTGGAGAGGTACCCCAGGTGACCTGTGGCTCAATAGTCTCCGCAGCAAGTTCAATTACCTGATCAAAAGCAGCATCGGGATCACTTCTCAATTGAGACCAATTAATCTCTGCCTGTTCCCACATTTCCCCTTTTGGAGCGAAGGGGCGGTCTTTGATGTAGTCGAGAGTGGTCTGATCCACGGCCACCAGTCCAGCTCTGGCACCAGCTTCTATCGCCATATTGCAGACGGTCATGCGCCCCTCAATAGACAAAGAACAGATTGCCTCACCTCCAAACTCAATGGTGTAGCCGGTACCGCCAGCCGTGCCGATCTTGCCAATAATGGCCAACACAATATCCTTGGCCGTCACACCGGTTTTCAGTTGACCATCAACTCGCACTAGCATGTTCTTCATTTTCTTTGCCATCAGGCACTGAGTTGCCAGCACATGCTCTACTTCCGAGGTACCTATACCATGAGCGAGAGCTCCTAAGGCCCCATGAGTAGAGGTATGGGAGTCTCCACAAACAATGGTCATGCCGGGCAGAGTGATACCCTGTTCAGGCCCAACCACATGGACTATACCTTGTCGGATATCATCCATATCCATTTCTAGGATATTGAATTCTTTACAGTTTTCGTCAAGCTGGGAGACCTGGATCCGGGACACTGGATCTTCAATTCCGGACAGGCCTTGCCGACGCTCTTCCCGGGTAGTGGGAATATTGTGATCGGGAGTGGCATAATTGGCATCCGGCCGCCAAGGCTTGCGTCCGGCCAGCCGCAGCCCCTCAAAGGCCTGAGGAGAGGTCACCTCATGAATCAGGTGTCGGTCGATATAGATTAGGCAAGTGCCGTCCTCCCGCTGCTTGACCAAGTGTGCAGCCCATATTTTGTCGTATAGTGTTAGTCCGCTCATTGCTCTTTATCTTTTCTTTATAAAATATTCATAAATTATTGATAGTTTTGGAAATATTATCTTTTTAACTTCCCGATTTGCAATTGTCAGCTTCCAGCAAAGTTATGATTGTTGTTCAGATTAAAGTTAGAGAGGGTTCCTTTCGGGATGCAAGATGCTATTAGGCATGCTGTTCATTTAAACAAGAAAATCCAGTTCGGGGGGTTGTCTAACCATCCATACTGAAGGCAATAAACTTTTGATTATACTAAAAAAATTAGCCTGGTGGAGATTATCATAGGCGACCGGAGGGTTTTGCCTGTGATTATCGGGACCGATAGACCCATGTCATCGTTGCCGACCAACCTAAACACTAGTGAGCCGTAGGACGGCGACATCAAACCAACAACGATAAACGCTCTCAAAGATCAGCAACCGACGGCACTTGACCATGTCAGCATCTCGCTAGACTGCATCTACGGCCAACCGAACAGTCTCCGTCCTGTACCCGGCATCACGTTTCGCCGTGTCTTCCGCTACCACGCAATTTCGGTTTACTTTTCCACTTGAATGGTTTTCTTTCTCCCCTTCAGCCTTGCCATACGGATTGCCATGGTTGTCAAAATCTAATTTTATATCATTCAGGGGCGACTGTCATGGTCTGGTTTCCTGTTACTGACTGCAAAGTTTATTTAGCAAAACCATATATCTCAGAAAACGCCCTCTGAGCAAAAAAACAGTAGGCTTAGGGACCATAATACTTAACAAATTAGATTACTATTTTGGCATAAATATCTAAAATATAACAATTATATATGCAATAGTTCTTCAGCATGAAACGCCTGCTTGTGCAGCCAGTCGATCTGGGTTTTGAGCCCGATGCCGCAGTAGGTGGTCCATCAGTACAAGTGCTAACATCGCCTCAGCGATGGGAGTAGCCCGGATGCCAACGCAGGGATCGTGGCGACCTGTGGTAACCACCTCAGTCTCCTGTCCATCTATCGTAATTGAGCGACCGGGTATACGCAGACTTGAAGTAGGTTTTAGTGCGATATTCACAATGATGTCCTGACCTGAGGATATACCGCCCAGCACGCCACCGGCATTATTACTAAGAAATCCTTCGGGGGTGATTTCATCCCGATGCTCAGTGCCTTTTTGGCTGACAGAAGCAAAACCGGCACCAAGCTCGACCCCTTTGACAGCATTGATACTCATCATGGCCTTGGCAATATCGGCATCAAGGCGATCAAATACCGGCTCACCAAGCCCGACCGGCACACCCTCAGCGTGCACTGAGATTTTAGCACCGATAGAGTTGCCTTCCTTACCCAGATTCACCATAAACTGTTCAATCTCAGGGATCTTGTCTGGATCTGGACAGAAAAATGGATTTTTCTCCACCTCCTCCAGTTGCACTTGATTAATACTAATTGGCCCCAACTGGCTAAGGTATCCAGTGATTTTCAGACCAAAATGCAGCAGCAGGTATTTCTTGGCAATAGCTCCAGCTGCGACTCGCATAGCGGTCTCTCGTGCGGATGAGCGACCGCCACCGCGGTAATCACGCATTCCATATTTTTTAAAATAAGTGTAATCAGCGTGAGCTGGGCGAAACTGGTCCTTGATCCGGGTGTAGTCCTTTGGACGCTGATCGGTATTTTCGATCAGGAGTCCAATCGGCGTGCCGGTTGTGATCCCTTCAAATACTCCCGAAAGAATTCTTACCGCATCGTCTTCCCTCCTTTGAGTCGTGAACCTTGACTGGCCCGGTTTGCGACGATCCAGATCCTTCTGCATATCCTCCTCGGACAGTTCCAGGCCGGGCGGGCAGCCGTCCACCACGCACCCCAGTGCCGGGCCGTGGCTTTCACCAAAACTGGTCACGCTGAACATCTTGCCGAAACTGTTGCCTGACATGGAAAACCTTTATTGCACTACTGTGATGTGCTCAAATTTTACTAAATACATTAAGTGGATATCTTAAAGAGAATTTCCTGTGCTCCCTCACCTCAACTATCGGCAGTCTTTCTCATTATCCGAAGTTCTGTATGATATATAGGCTCATAGAAAATTCGGATAATATTGAGTTTGCCATAGCTAAGCTTCGGAACAGCAGAATTTGTTATGCTTAACAAGCCCACAATGGAATAGGATTTTGCCGGAAAAGACCCTTTCCCTTTTAACAGCTCTGCTCAGAAGATGTTCGAAAATTGTTCCAGCTCTCCACTGGTGATGGCCAACACGCCATGTCCGCCATGCTCAAACTCCAACCATAATAGCGGAATATCCTTAAGGCGATGCTGCAAAGCCTCGGCATTATTGCCCACTTCAAGGATTAGCACACCCTTATTGGAAAGAAATTTACGTGCCCCCCGGATAATAGCCAAGGGTAGAGCCAGTCCCTTATCCTCAGACTCCAGTCCCAGTCTAGGTTCATGCCGATATTCCAGTGGTAACTCCTGCATCTTCTGCTGTGAAACATAAGGCGGATTGGCAATAATCAAGTCATAGCGTCCGTCAAGCCCAGAATAAAGGTCTGAGTGCATAGTATGAACACGCCCCAAAACCCCATGCCGTTCACAATTCAGCCTAGCCAGCTCCAGACTGGCCTCGCTGATGTCCACCAGATCAACCCTCGCCTCTGGATAAGTCAGGGCACAGGCTATTCCGATACAACCGCCACCTGCACACATATCTAAAATGTGGGCCGGTTCCCAATCAAACAGACCACTGAATCGATTCTCAATCAGTTCGGCAATTGGTGAACGGGGTATCAAGGCACGTGGGTCGGCATGGAAGGCAAATCCACAAAACCAAGCTTCTCCAACGATGTAAGCCACTGGGAGCCTTTCATCAATTCGTCTTCGAACCCGAGCATCCAGAACACGCTTCTCAGTCGTTGTTAACTCCCTGTCAACTGACTTCTCATTGTCATGGTGAGAAAATGAGATTTTTAATGTACAATAGACCAGATAGACTGCCTCATCTAATGAATTATCTGTTCCATGCCCGAAATGCAGCCTGGCGGAGTCGAATCTTTTGGCCACCTGCTGAATGTAATCTACTACTCTCAAATTTTCTTCCGTTAATATTTTCCCTCAACTGGCCTGTGATAGCAATGCAGGCTGATTCATCTCATTAATCAAATCCTTTACCTCCACTGCGGTTTAGCGTAATTTTACGCCGAAAATTTAGAAGGCTGTGAAATATTCTTCGTGTGATGAGCAAATAGGTCAAAGTGTAGGAGTAGAACTACGGCATGGAACAAGCTTACGCAGACATACTCAAGGCGATCGGTGAAGACCTAAATCGGCCTGGACTCAAAGACACTCCCGGGCGTGCCGCAAGGGCGATGGAGTTTCTGACTCAGGGTTACTCCATGGATATCGACGAGATAGTCAACGGAGCACTCTTCCCCTCTGATAATGATGAAATTATCATCGTCAAGGACATAGAGCTGTACTCCTTATGTGAGCACCACCTATTACCATTTATCGGTAAATGCCATGTGGCTTACCTTCCCAAGGGCAAAGTAATTGGCCTGTCAAAAATGGCCAGAATCGTGGATATGTACTCCCGCAGGCTGCAAATTCAGGAAAACCTTACTCGAGAGATAGCCAATTGTCTGGTGGAGCAAACAGGTGCAGCCGGTGCGGCAGTAACCATTGAGGCAAAACATATGTGCATGATGATGCGGGGCGTGCAGAAGCAAAACTCGATCATGACTACTTCATGCATGCTGGGAGCTTTTAGGAAAAGTGCTACAACTCGCAACGAGTTCCTGTCGTTGTTGAACAGAGGTTCGGGCTAGTGCAACACCAGTTCAACTCTTGATTCGCAATCACTGCCCGCACAGGAAGGAGCAAGGGGACCCACTCCCCTTGCAGTCAGCCGGTCAGCTTCAACGCCAAGCATAATCAATCGCTGGCGCACTGTTTGTGCCCTAAGCATAGAACGATTCAAAAGTTCATCAAGGGGCTGTTCTCCACCTAGGTGAGCTACGACATATAACAAGAGTTCGGGATTGGCCATCAATTCGGCCGCAAGGTTATCCAGAGCCTGTGATTCCACCAGTTGGCGATCATTCAGGAAAGTCAAATCAGGAACTATAGTGCTGCCAGTTTCAGCGATGGAATCCAGCAAAGAAGGGTTGGGGATATTGACCTTTGGCACGGTACCCTCTTGCTCTACTATTTCGAGATATGTGTAGAGTCTTCGGTTACCTCGGGTAATGATGTAGAGAACCAGATGGACCTCGCCAGAACGAAGGGCCATAAAATATTGATTACGCTCAGGGCCATACAAAACCCTGTTGCGAAAAATATCATTGGCCCAGTAGTTGCTACTGCCGCACTCTCTTCCGCTACAGGTAAAAAGCTCCGTGTAACCCTTCTCGGCAAATTGATCCTTGAAGAATGCAAAAACATCTTGTCCACTGAACGCTTGGGACACTTCATAGCGAATTTTAGTAATATCACCGCGTAGCAGTTGTGAGCTTTCAGGGGTGACGACACCTCTGGTCCGTTGCAGGGTACCAAGCACAATGCGATAGTTTGCATCTTCAACAAAATCTACCTCCACGATTTCCGAGTCTGGAAACCGGCTGACCAAGGGGTGGTCGACCTGACCTTGTAGTAGGCTACTTAGCAAACAACTGATCAGGAAGACAATTTTGAGGATGATATCTTGGTGATGCATCTAATGAGTAAATAACGAATACGGAATACAATATTTAAAGTAACGGTTAATACTGCTAGATACATCTGCAGAATGACGGATTATTGACCCAGCGAAATTACTTGGAATTCAGCAATTATCTAACTGTATTTGTATTAATATTACTGACATTCATTAGGCAATTCACATAGCTAATTCATTTACAGCTTTGTCACGTTGAGACCATGGAACGGTATGAACCTCATAACTTAGCATTGCTTCTATAATACTTTCTGAAATACTCCCCTCTAAATCGTTTAGGATTGCATAGGCACGTGACCCTGAAGGGCGTGCTTCCTTGGTGTCAATCCAAGAAAAAGCTAATGACTGCGCTGTATTTCGTTCTGGTCGGTTAATAACGCGAATTAAACGCTCAGGATGTATTTTAGACTTTGGTATGGCAAAGTCAAACCGATGATTGAACTTACTTTTTCCTATGATTATGATACTTGGAGTGTAACGTATTTCCGTATGATCAAGCCATGCCGTGACATCATCCTTAAAGAACTCTGTGCTGCCAGGTGATGTAAGAAAAAAAAGATCATTGACTGCCAGCATCGCCTGTAACAGGTTATGCTTGTTAAGTGGAAACTTATCAGGAGTTATCTTGACTTCAAGAGCTTGCCCGTTTAAGCTTACACCAAATCCGTTTAGTATAGAGTAGAACATTGTTTTGTGTTTTTTACTTTCAATCTTGCAACCTGATAATTCCAAGTCTTCCAATACATAACCATCATCTGATAAAATAAGCTCATCATTTATTCGTTTGACATAAATTTGTAGATAATCGTTATGTCTATCCAAGTAAGGCGTGGTAATTTCGATACAATTATCCAGATTACGAAAATTTGTTTTATCTCGTAACCAATTAGAATAGTCCTCTAATAATTCATGGATTACCCTGTTCATAAAACAAGCCTTTCTCTATATTTGGCGGTTTAGTGATATTGCAGAATCGCATGAATTCTTGTAGATTAGACCAAGGATCATCAGTTATTGATAGACTTTCGTTTGGAACCCTGTAAGCCCACTTATCAGCATAATTTTCCCGATATAAGTGTAAGTGAGGTGTGCCGATTTCTTCACCATCAGGATTGCGATGAGGTGCACCACCAAAGCCAAACCTGGCAAGGACCACGATTTTTCGACAGCGGTTTTGATAAGTACCTTTGCTTAGATTCAGTTGCGACCGCCTTACATCAAGTAAAAACATCTCGTTTCCATCCGATGAAACTAGGGGGGGCACTAATCTGCCCTACCAAGCAAGGGTAATCGGATTTGCTGGAATCTACCCGCCATTTCTCCGACTTCAGGAGAGTATCAGCTTCTGCTTGAGTGAGGTTTGCGTCAGTCATTTAATGTCAGTTCTAAACTAGACAATCCATCTTACTGATTAAATCATATCTTTAGATTATCTATAGTTGATCAATTTGATTAACTATTTGGAATTATTTTTTGTTCTCATTATTTACTGCATTCTTATCTACATCC
This sequence comes from Gammaproteobacteria bacterium, assembly GCA_026710425.1. GTDB lineage: Bacteria > Pseudomonadota > Gammaproteobacteria > Pseudomonadales > Pseudohongiellaceae > UBA9145. Next base: position 4,400 of record JAPORB010000192.1, on the reverse strand, counting down.
GTATTTGACTGCTTTTGGCCATTTTCGGATTTTCCTTTATTGTTCTCTACTTTTGCTACTTCAACCTTGTTTTCTGAGTTATTTGATGCTTCAACCTTATTCTCGGTTTTCTTCACCTTATCACTACTTGATTTGCTTCCCACATTTCCTGATTTATTGGCAGTTTTTGACTTATTAGTGGACGAATTGCTTGATACTTTTCTTTTCGCTGATTTTTTAGGAGCACCTTTAGTTATATCCGATTTATCATCCATTTTTTCATTTTTACTTGATGGAGCCTCAGTATCTACATTTTCTTCCAGATCAAGCTCTGGAAATTCAGAAAACGGGAATGGTTTTTCCTCAGAATTGAAAGTTAAGTAATTCAATATCTGAAAGATATACTGGCCTATCGCCGCCCCAAAATTGCGCAAATTATGATTCGGTGCACCAGTAATAATGGCAAACAGAGCCTGAGCCAGTATCAGCACACCAACTAACACCACAAGCACAAAGTAAACAACCAATGCAAAAATTACCATGAAAAACAATCGCATCCAGATGGATGGCTGTTTCAGGTTATCAATAACACGATCCATATTGTTTGACATACTAACTCCTCATAACAAGCCTTTTTCGGCAACGGTCTCAAAGTCGACATCCAGCATTTGCTCACTCAGCATAAGTGAAGAGGTCATGCTGCTAATAGACTCATTCTCATAAATTATCTTATATAAACCGGAGACCAGTGGCATGTAAACCTCCAGTTCGTCCGCTTTATCTTTCACCAGCTTGACTGTATTTATACCTTCGGCCACCTGATCTAAATCCTTTATCGCTCTATCAATAGATTCACCATGACCCAGCATTTGACCAATGCGAAAGTTTCTGCTCAGCGGTGTGGAACAGGTCACCACTAAATCTCCAACTCCTGCGAGTCCAAGAAAGGTCATTGGATCTGCCCCCAGTTTGCGGCCAAACCGGGCCATTTCCGCTAGGCTTCTGGTCACCAGCATACTGTTAGTATTGTAGCCAAGACCGGAAGCCTGAGCTATGCCGGCAATGATTGCATAGATGTTCTTCAGAGAGCCTCCAAGCTCCACACCAAACATATCATCATTAGTATAGACCCTGAAATGTTCCGATTTTAGCACTTCCCGGACTGTTGCCTGGACATTTTTATCGGTGCTGGCAATTACAGTTCCGGTAGGATGTCCCGCTGCTATCTCCCTGGCCAAATTAGGTCCACTGAGAACTCCTATCCTGGAACCGGGGCACTCTTCATCTAGCACCTGGCTCATCAATAGAAAGCGACCAGCTTCAATGCCTTTGGTAGTGCTCACCAGTATGGTATTACTGGCGACATAGGTCTGCAGCTGTTTTACCACCGAACGAAATGAATTACTGGGCACGGCTACAAAAACCATATTACTGGCCGCAACTGCTTCCATATTATGAGTCGCCACTAATCCATCGGATAGCCGATAACCGGGAAGGTAAAGACTGTTTTCATGTGTACTGTTGATCTGTTCTGCCAACTCCTCGCTTCGCATCCAGAATCTAACAGAATAGCCATTTAGAGCGGTGATATTAGCAATTACCGTACCAAAGCTGCCTCCACCAACTACCGCTACCTTACTCACTGTTCACTCCAGAATCCACTAATTCCATACCATAAATCATGCAGCAATGAGACTAACCTTACTCTTGGTTTGAGAGGCATTACATTAAACAGTCATGCCGTAGTCTACAAACTATTTTTGGCCTTTCACCAAATAAAAGACTGATTGATTTTCTTGAGATTAACATCATCCTCATTTTGTAATTTGATAGTAATCCATGTGTAGCCTACTGCTATTCGCCATATAAAGGATTGGTATTTCATCATGAGTGTAGTTATTAGTGGAGACTTAAAAACTCTGAGGAGTAATCAGTACGAGCAGTTGCAAACTTTCCAGAATGGACTATGAACAAATCAAATCAATCCAAGTAATTTCACTTAAATTTATACCGCTAAATGTTATTGATCAGTCCAATTAGTGAGGTAATAATTGAGTTACAATAGCATTGACAAACTAACCCACTATGCCCAGTTCAGAAAACTATCATGAAAGTTATCACCTTTGATCGTCAACTTTATAGTGAGCCAATAAAAGCTTAAACATTCAGTTTGAGTTCATACTTTTTTAAGCATGACTAACCAGTGACATTGTAATGGAGCTCCCTTAATTCCATTTAGAGTGCCTTAATGCCCGGAAGTTGCAGGGCTACGGTATCGAAAGTGAAAACCTCGCATAACTGGTTGGATTTCTTGGCTGTCATTTTAGCCTTTTGGGCGGCAGTGCATCTACGAAATCCACATTGGAATCGCGGGAGGCTTGCAATGCATTCCAGACTACATCTTCGTCCTCAAAACGGATATTCGGTTCTTGTAGCAAATTATCCAAAACCGCAGTCAAGTCCACCTTAGCCGCTTGATAACGCCGACCAGAGAGCATACATATTGTTTCTACCAGAACAACATCCATTAGCAGTATTTGTTCTCTACCGGCCAAAGGATGGTGTGCCCTCTCAGCTTGGTCGGGATCATCCCGCAGGAGATAACGCAGCAACACATTTGTACCAACAGCAATCACCAGACGGGCTTTTGCCTTCCTTTTAAAGCATCTTGACGGACTGTTCGAAACGCTTTCGTCTGCTCGTAAACAGCAAGACAACCCCACGCACTTCCGGTTTGCAGGCGAACAATAGTGATTCGTTTGTCGGCGATGAAGCTCCTACACTCGTCGCCGGGTTCAATACCGACAATACGGCACTGACTGGCAGGCAATGTGATTTGACGCTTAACACTATAACCTTGGGGATATCCAGACTACCGACTGAGCACCAATAATGACAAATATACAAAACTCATATATCCAACAAGAAAGAAATATTGAGTGTGTCTTTACAAATACCTAATCCTGCGACAAAAATTGGCTATGTAATAAGCTGAATCACCATAAGGTAGTCGATGTATCTTATTGAATATTATAAAATTTATTAAAAATCAGCAGTTTGCCACTGGTACACGTTTGCATGCAGCCTAAAACCCTCGGAAGCAGCGCGCTTACTGGCTTGATGATGATTAAATTTAGGGATACTTTCTGATGAAAAATTTGATTAGGGAGGTTATATTTTATAATAATTTCAGTAATTTCAAATGTCCTGACCCCCGCTAACTTGCTTGCATGATTTACGCTGAACTTTTACCTGTTTTGATGTGTGTAGCATGATAAATTTCCATTGCGAGAGGCAAAGAGTATGCAGTAAATACCGATATATTTGCTCCCCAACAGTATATGAGGACCATGCCTGTTCAGTGCAGAGGCATAATAACTAACCATGAAGACCATATTAGTGTACAAAACATTACATCATCCAGCAAAAAAAAAGATTATATTGATGTTATTCAGCAACTTACAAGAATTTTGAGTGCTTTCATACTACACAGAGTTCAGGACACCTGAATTTAATATTTTTCTTAAAGACTATACTCATATAGCTCTGACGGAAATAAACAAAAATAAACAAAAACAAACAAAAATGAACAAATACGGACAAAACAGACGATGATCACTTTTGCAGGTTGGTCCACCTAGAACCGCGCCCCTGTCCAATCAACGCAACCAGCCCCATGTCTTTCAATATCTTCAAATTATACTGCACCTGACGCACACTTGGCTTACCGCTTAGTTGCAACACTATTTCACTTGGGGCTAGCGGAGAATTAGCACTATCCAACGCTTCGAGAATTTCTTTCTGCAATTCAGACAGAACAACATATGGATATTCATGTTTAATGATATTTTGGGAAGGGCGAAAACGCACAATCACCGTATTACGTCTTTCCTCAATCTCAGGTCTGGGTAAACCGGCCGCTATTGTTAAATTAGCAATTTTAACCGTTCCACTCCCCCACTCCTCAATTACTCCCCTTCGGTAAAAAGTACGGGCAATCAGTGGGTTCCAAGGATTGGAGTCGTGTGGAAGGTATAAGTCTTCAGGCTTAATTCCGAAATGTAGTGGACCAGTGGAGGTAATTTCCAGGCGATCGTCATAAATAGCTAAACCGATTGAACCGCCGCCATGGGCATAGTCACGATGACACAGAGCGTTGGCAAGTGCTTCACGGGTGGCGAGCGGTGGGTACATTGGTTCGTCAATTCTTAACATTTGACCTGACTCAAAGCGGCTTGCGATAGGAAGTGTATCGCGCAAGAAGCGTTCGCCATGGGCCAAAAGTTCAAAAGCATTGCCAATAAGGGCTTGCGCAAAAATAATTTGACATTCTCAGTTCAGGCACCGACGGTGTTCTGTCATATTTGATGGTTGCGGAGCAATCAAATAGTTCCAGCTTGGGATATCAGGATCTTTGGTAA
>JAPORB010000174.1 GCA_026710425.1 Gammaproteobacteria bacterium | reverse complement strand
TACGTCCTGACAAGAAATGTGGCTAATAGGCAGGGTGCGCCACATGTCCGTATAAGGATGACGAAGCTTAATCCCTATTGTAAAGAGTGTTTAGTCGCCAGCGGCTGTACTTTCTGTATTGGATTCAGGTAGCGGGGCAACCAAGGGTGCGCCACACAGCGGGCAACCAATCACGTGGTCATTGGGGCCCATGTTCAGTACCTGACGCCGTTCTTCCATGGCATCAAAAAACTGCTCATCAGTCATGGTCACACGAATACCCAGATCGATGAACATGTTGGTGACAGAGCGGTTACCGGATCCCTGCCAGTTGCGTGGATCAGGCACATTCGGATTGGTCTCTGAATTATTCATGTAACCTACGATGTGCAGGATGGTTCCCTTGGGCAGAAGCGGTGCAGCAGTGTCGGCATAGGGGTAACCGCGTACCCAGTTGTGGTCATAACCTACACAGGATAGGGTTTCAATAGTATAACCCCAGATTGCCTCAAGACACATGCGCTCTCCGGGGGCATGCAGATGAGGCTCAAAAGTAATGACTTTTGTGTGTTGATCTAACACGGTATAGGCATGCAGTTCCTGTTCGGACTTATTGCCCTGGATACTGATGTCTACGCCATTACCCAGACCGATAAAGGTATTCTGGTATTTGGGCTCATAGCCCTTTTCATGAAAGCGGAATCCAATCTCCATATGGCCGGTGGTATCGATACCATTTGAGTGTAGATGCACTGAATCGGAGACAATCCAAGAGTTAGCACGCAAAAGTCGACCCGCATCCTCATCAAAGATATCGGCATTGCGTCCAACCTCATGAACCGGCCAGGGAATATTCAAGCCTTGAACTCGTTGGCCATTCTCGTCCATTTGTGCTGTGGCCCAGATCATGTGATGGAAGATATAACGACCGCCGACTGTTTCGCGACCAGTGCCGGCCTGTGGCACATCGTTAACCTCAACGACCTCAACTGACTTCACATAACGATCCTCGGTCAAGCCAGTCGGCACGGAGGGTATTTCGCCCCACCAGTCCGGTGTGCCAGCCAGTTTGGTAACATCCTCCAGAACCACAATCAGGTCAGGCTCGCCAGCCCCCCACTTAACACTGTCATCGAATACCAGCAGTTCTGGTGCTTCGGCAGGATCACCCTGGGGTGTTCCGTTGCGGGCCCAGAACGAGATTTTGGCTAGTTCTTCTTCACTCAGTGATGGGTCATCCTTGTAGTCCTGGATGCCCACATTTTTCTCCATGTACCACGGTGGCATGGCACCTGCACGATCCCGCAAATGAGTTTTGTATTCGATGAGCCCGGCAAACGGTGCGACCTGTTGGTAGGTCACCAGCGGCATCGGGCCGGCTCCGCCTTCACGGTGACAATTCTGGCAGCTACGCTGCAGAATGGGTTCGATATCCCGATGAAAGGTCACTTCATCAGTCTTATCCTGAGCAATTGCCGCGCCAGGTAAGATGATCGCAAGTAAGGTGAAGTTAAGCAGGGATTTAACTTGGGACAGGATGCGCATGATTTGCTACTCCGATTATTTTTGATTTTTTGGTGTTACGAATTAACCAGCCCCAGAGTAGATGGGGTCTTGGCGAGTTGAAGTTGGATAATTCTTTCATGAGAACTCAAGTTCTCTCTGAAGTATCGACTAATAATCTAACATTTTCAATGGTAAGATTGAATAGTAATTTTCAAAAAATATCAACCATTTATCAACGGGTTTGAGAAATTTTCACCAATTTTTGCGCCAAAGCTTAAAGGTATTGATTACTGATTTTAAAATGACGCAGAATGCTCACAAGGGTTACGGATTCGGCTGGATTTTGTCTGCAATGGCAGGATTTGCCCCTTTCATAACCTGCCAGATATTACTGCTGGCGAGAAGAGCAATAAAAAGCACAAAACCGGAAAAGCTGAACCATTGTAAGGCATAGAAAAGATGCTGATTGACATCAATGCGAGCGGCTGGCCAGTGTCTCACCAATACGCCAGGCTGGTCTGGGGTCAACCGTACTGTGAAGGGAAATAGTGGTTCGCCAAGAATTTTCTCAATGACATCCAGTTCTAGGGATCGCATGCGAAGTGGCCATTGTGTAGGATCAATGTCGCTGGCAATGATACGTAACTCCGGCGGAGGCACATGGACTTGCGCATTGATGGTAATCGGACCTTGGTAGGGGCGAGTATTAGGGGGGGTATCTGGTGGAAGAATTCCACTGGTCCAGCCACGTTGTACTAGCACCAACTGACCAGTGCTGTCCAACCGGAATGGGGTGACCACACCATAACCTATCTGATTTTCAAAGAACTCAGCGAGCAACAGGATTGTTTGCTCATTGAGGTATTCGCCAGATAGGACTACATGACGATCGGTTAATTCCGGGTTGGCCGGGTGTAGATGTCCGGTTGGGATGGATTCAATGGCTTCGGCCATGGTTTGCTGTTCCAGTTGCAGTTCCCTAGCCTCTGCCACCTTCTCGGCAGCCCGGTCAAGCTGCCATAGCCCTAGCCGCCCCAGTCCCAAGGCTGCTAAGAGCACACAGGTGGCAATCAGCCAGTTCCAGCGAATGGTAAAACTGCCCAGAGTGTAATGAGATTGCAATTGCATAAGTTAGGTCGGTAAGCAACTTGTTGCAAGTTTAAGTGCTGAGGAAGCGACATCATATTGCGTGTCAATGTAAATTGGCATAAGCTGTAAATTCTGCTCATTGGGTTAAATGTCGGAAAAAATGATGTCGGGTACAACGCCCGATTAAGGCTTTCTGTACAAGGCATCCCAAATAATCTTCGCCTTAAAGGATGAAGCAGCGTATTGGGTTACCTTTAACTGAAGTTCCGCATAACCAGTCCGTGCTGAATGATAATCATTGTACCAAGAATTAATAATAGCTGTAATGAAGAGATAAATTGAGATTGATGCCTAAATTATAAAGTCCAATTTGTAGAATTTTCACTTCTTGCATATCCAAGCATCTTTGAAGATTGTAATTATGATCTTGAAATGAAATTACAGCAAAATCAACAGGTGGGAGATAGTCAAATGCAATATTGCCTGCTGAAGTCGAAAGTCCTTGAAGACATTATTCCTGCAGTGGACTTAGGAGGCCGGGAAATCCAACGACCTCTCAGGCTTGGGTAAAAGACTGAGATTTGTTGGGAGTGTGGAGGGGATTACATTTCCCAGAACGGAGCAAAGTGCTAATCAGTCCCGGACATATCAGCTAATTAGCATTTAGTCTGATTGGCACTCACGAATGAATGGTTCTGTATCTCTTTCAACTCTAGCCTTGGAAATGGTAGATTAGGCATCGAATTACTCGTTCGATCAACAAGGGAGATTCCAATGGAGAAACTTGTGGTATTCTTGCGCCAGCCAATTTTATCTAAACCATTCGTTGCTATATGCGTCCTGCTGTGGAGTTTGGTATGTCCAGCAATCGCTAGTGCTACAGAAGCCTCCGAGATTCCACGCACTGCCGATGGTCGCCCTGATTTCAATGGAATTTGGCAGGCAATCAACACGGCTAATTTTAATGTGGAACCGCATGCAGCTGATTTTGGGCCATTGGTAGCGACTGGGGCTATCGGCGCAATTCCTGCGGGCTTAGGCATAGTAGTGGGTGGCGAGATTCCCTACACAGAGGATGCTCGTGCTCAGCAACAGACCAACAAGGCTAACTGGTTAGAAAATGATCCTCTGGTTAAGTGCTATATGCCAGGTGTACCCAGGGCAAACTACCTGCCGTTCCCATTTCAAATTGTGCAATCAACCAAACACATTATTATGGCATATGAATTTGCCAGTGCCAGCCGTATAGTCTATGTGGATCAACCAGATTTTGAAGCACCCATCCTTTCGTGGATGGGGCACAATTTGGCCCGCTTTGAGGGCGATTCTCTGATTATTGAGGTGACCGATCAGGTGCCGGATACTTGGCTTGATCATGCTGGAAATCACCACTCCGATGCGCTGCGGGTAACAGAGCGCTATACCCATATAGGGCCGAACGTCATCCAGTATGAGGCAACTTTAGAAGATTCCAGTGTATACACGCAACCCTGGACCATCAGTTTCCCTTTGTACCGCCGCCTTGATGAAAACATGCAATTGCTGGAGTTCAAGTGTGTGGAATTTACCGAGGAGTTGCTGTATGGCCACCTGCGCAAGCAGGTTAGCGATGATCAATAGGTACAGGCAGAGTATGCACTCCATTTCTGCTAGTTCCTAGCTGGATGTTTAGCTCAAGCGTTGCGCAACAGGCATGAAACAACCTAAACTATGAGCAGGCTGGGCCAGTTTGATGCAGGTTACAACCGTCAAGAAGACCGGATTCTATTGCGAGTTACCAATGTGGAAGGTGATGAGTTTCGTCTGTGGTTGACCCGGCGTCTCTGTCGCTCCTTACTTACCGAGTTCAAGACCAAAACCAGTGCTTACCGCATTTCGACCCCGGAATCAGTAGTTACTACGCAATCTGACTCTGTACTAGGTCACGCTACCGTATTGCAGGCAGAGCTTGAGCAACAGGCGACAGTAGCGCAACAGGATTTTAGTGCTGAGTTCCAGCCTGGCAAGAATTTTCCCTTGGGCCAGCAGGGGTTGGTCGTGGATGAAGTGAACCTACAGCCGCACAGCAAAGGTAACGGGGTGCATTCCCTTAGTTTCAGAGATGCCAATGGCCAAGGCATTACTCTTGGCGTCACTGTCGAGATATTTAATTCTATTTTCGAAGTGGTAGAGCGTGTAGTAAACAAAAGCCAATGGGACTTGCCAGTTGATAGCAGCGATATGCCAAAAAGTATGCTTTTGCAATAATCTTCTTGAAAAAGCAAATGGTGTGAAAGTATTCTTCTAGAATACTAGGCTAACAGAGTCTCTTCTCTTAAGATCTTCCTTAATTAGTAAAGGTGATATACCAAAATATTATATCAAGACACACCTTAGTTAGGGCTGGCATAGATTTAAATTCTTAACTTAATTTTAAAGAAATTTCAAATAGGCTAAAGTAGCTCGGGTTGGAGTGAAATTGGCGGAGCAAATACACCAATGATGATAAAAGGATTTGGAGCTAGCCTATCATACTGCAAGGTTGTGCCCAGAAAGAGATGAATGTCCTTCGTGTTTGTAAAGTCATCAATGTACTTCTTCTTGACATCAATAACTGTCCTCTGCTCGTCACCACCATGCTGTCTCAGACAATTCCAGTAGAGCATCCCGATTTCCCAATCTTCGATCATCATTGTGCTTGCTTTACCGAAGGAATCGCGAAGTCGATAAGAAAATTTGTAGGGGAGTTTCCGTACTATTTTAAGTATTTCAGGATTGTCAGAGAAGAGATCACTTTGTTTAGATTTTTCCGTAATCTCATGAAGTTTTTCTTTATCCCAATCTCTATCTACATTTTTGACTTTTAGATCGATAATTTCGGCAGGTTTGAATGTTGCTATAGATAATGAGCCAGATTTATTGATTTTAATAATTTTATCAATAGAATCATATACTCCCTCTTTTTCTAAACATAGAATTTACGTTCTTGCCAATTATGTTTAGTATCAATTTTATCATGAAGTATAATTGAGTCTGGCGTTTTCAGCTGATGGCTCTTATGCCGTCTGTCTTGGGTGCGCCTTATCAAGTCCATTTCAACCCATTGGAATTTTACATACTTATCAAACAAAGCTCGAAACGGAACTGGATAAATATGAACCCAAGAACCATCTTCTCTAATTCCAGCAGTGCATACTAATTCAGTATAAATCCGCGAGATTGTTGGATAAGTCTTTACTGTAATAAGAATTCGTTCTTTTGCCATTTCTAGTGGTTTGTCTATAGATGGATGATATCTAATTTATCATGTGCCATACCTGAAACAGCTTCCGCAATCTTAGTACGGTGGCACATGGCATGGTCTTTTTCGAAGCAAGTGATAGCAATCCTATCAGACTTTAGATAAAGATTATAAAGCTGAGTGACTGATTCTTTCTCTTTTGATAGAACAGTTTTGTAATTCAAAAAAAGGTTTTCATAGTCTTTAGACGTATTAAGTGCTGTTCTTTTTTCAGAGATAATTCCCAGCTTAGGAATATGCTCGTAACCAATTCCAACATTATTGCAGAAATTGGAAAGTTTTGTTTTTGAGAACCCAAATTTTCTGCTTATTGGATTTTTCCTAACATCAATTAAGACCCTGACATCATTTTTGATTAATTTATTTAAATAATTTTCTATGGTAATGCCCTCATAGCCTATTGTGGTAAATAGTTTTCCCTGTCTGGGTTCTTTTAATAATTTTATATTGGCATACTCTTCAGGTTCCAGAATATCCTCGGCAATCTCACTGTTGATTGCATAATAAGGATATTTTCTATAGATATATTGTATTAACTTCCTTCCTTTAAAAGGTGAATATTTTTCATAAAAAAACTTAAGTTCCTTGGCTTCACCATTTACAAGGTTAGATAAATGGTTCTTTTTTGAATCAGAAAGCATCCAACCCTGAGTGTCTTTCAGATAGCCCAGGGAAATTAATTTAAACTTATCTGAGATTGATTGAAAGGAATAACACCCAAATTTGTATGGAACAAATTCATAGCAAGGATTGTCCTTGTTATATTGGGTATAAAGGAAGAGATATTTCTGTAATTCGTTATTTGTCAACTGCCCACCAAATGACTTTAGCAAGGCAAGTAATAGTTTCTGTCTGTAGAACATAATACCTTACCTTAATTTAAATATGTCAATATTTAGCAGAAGTTCAAACATAGTAAAAATAATATGGGAGTTTGAAATAACACGAATTGCATTTTTATTCAAAAATCAGGCTTATTCATGTTTGCATTGAACCTACCATTATTCTATTGCAACAAAAGTTAATACGAAGTTATCACTGATTCCGGATAATGCCAGTTTGGATAATGCTATGTCATCAAAGTGCCAATACCACCATAGCCTGTATCAAGCGGCTTTGGAAAAGCTGTTCGAGAGCCCCGACAAAGCGCAAATACCTCTCCGTTACACTTGACTGTAACGGGTTTGTAAATTCTGCAGCTCACGCGGTGTATCAATATCTGCTAGAACAGCATTGTCTTTCACTGCCAGATGGATTACTGCCTTGGCATGTCGGTTTACCACTGCCTTGCCGCCAGTATCGCCTGTAAGATGCCTGAGCTCATCGAAAAACACTCTCCCGAAGGCAACTGGATTACCGGGTCTGTCTTGATAAAAGGGAATGACGATTCGATTTGAACCAGCGGCTGCGCCGATTGCAGTATAGGTTTCCGTTTTAATAAATGGCATGTCTGCCAGACAAACTAGGCAACTGCACCACTCCATTTGCTGGACCCTGGCTATACCGAAAGCCAGTGATGCTCCCATACCGCATTTTGCCTGATCGAAGGCTGCGATTTCAGCCTCAGAAGTGGTTAATCTGTTTGTCAATTCCGGTCGCGTTATCACCAAAACGTCGGAAAAAGATTGTCTGAGGCGCGTCAAAGTATGGCTAAACACTGATTGACCGTCAGGCAACTCGGCCAGCAGCTTTGAACTGCCGAAACGTTTACTAAAGCCGGCGGCAAGTAGCAGGGCACCTGCTTTGACGGTCATAAGGTTTCACTAAAGTATGCTGGCACTAGCTGGCAGACTGATGAGGGGCAGTAGATTAAATCCAGGGCAGCCAGCCATTGTGTCTAATGCAAAACTCTGTTTCTTTTCGGATCCAATTCGAGACCGGTTGGGGTGACCTCAACCACAAATCGTTCCCTGTCCTTGGGTTCCCCGATCCGTCCTGCATTTGGATTGGCCGAAGGTGGATACAGTCTATTACCAGCTAACTCGCCTACACTATCTCCACCAGCGTCGGGTTCTGCGGTGCCAACCCCCGATCGCTGCGCTTCTTCCTTCTGGGCAAGCAGCTGGGCTTCTAGTTGCTCCCTAAGGTGTTGGCGTAGACGATTGACCACATTGGTCATGACCTCTATGGTCTGGCTTAACTGATCGAGAGTGAGGAGAGTTTTCTCCGGATCATTCTCTGTATACTTGTCTTCACTCATTTTCCATGTTCTCCACTGATCTGGACCTCGATCAGATTGACTGATTCCATTTATTCCCAGCTCAGGGCACCACCAGTCTGGTATTCGATAACCCGGGTTTCGAAGAAATTCTTCTCCTTGCGCAGATCCATGATTTCGGACATCCAGGGAAAGGGATTGTTGACACCTGTGAACTGTTCTGAAAGTCCAATCTGCACCAGCCTCCGGTTGGCAATAAATTGCAAGTACTCTTCCATCATTGGCGCATTCATCCCCAGTACCCCGCGCGGCATGGTATCCCTGGCGTATTCGATCTCCAGTTGTGTGGCCTGCAGGATCATCCGAGTGGCTTCCTCCCTCATGTCATCAGTCCACAGGTGCGGATTCTCCAGCTTAATCTGATTGATCATGTCGATGCCGAAGTTCAGATGCATGGACTCATCGCGCAGAATGTACTGGAACTGCTCGGAAGTGCCAGTCATCTTGTTACGTCTGCCCATGGAAAGTATCTGGGTAAATCCACAATAGAAGAAAATGCCCTCAAGGCAACAGTAGAAGGCAATCAGGTTTTTCAGCAATTCCTGGTCAGTTTCCGTCGTGCCGGTCTTAAAGTTGGGATCGCTGAGGGAGCGGGTGTACTTTAATCCCCAGGAAGCCTTCTTCGCCACTGAAGGGACTTCATGATACATATTGAAGATCTCACCCTCGTCCATGCCCAACGACTCAATGCAGTATTGGTAGGCATGGGTATGAATGGCTTCTTCAAATGCCTGACGTAGAATGTATTGACGACATTCCGGGTTGGTGATCAGGCGATAAATCGCCAGCACCAGATTATTGGCCACAAGCGAATCGGCGGTGGAGAAGAAGCCGAGATTGCGTTTGACGATCAAACGTTCATCCTCGGTCAATGCGCCGGGGGTCTTCCACAAGGAGATGTCCGCATTCATATTCACTTCCTGTGGCATCCAGTGGTTAGCACAGCCATCAAGATACTTTTGCCAAGCCCAGTCGTACTTGAATGGCACCAGTTGATTCAAATCTGCCCGGCAATTGATCATGCGCTTGTCGTCTACTTTGACGCGGGTGGCCGTACCCTCCAGCTCTTCCAGTCCAGCACTGACATCCAGATCCATTAGATCATGGATGGCCTGTTCAAGGGCACTGCCATTGATTTTTTTATTAACTGTCTCCAAGGCTGGCTGGGCTGGTGTCGACACTGCTTTCGGTGTAGATGGCGGCGATTTTTGTACAGCGGGTGTTTGCAATACCGGAGTATCCAGAGCATCCTGTGCGGGTTGCGTGAGTGGTTCTTCCTGATGAAACTCATCCCAGGTCAACATAATTTTTCCTCTTTTATTTTTTTGCTTGTTCGTCTTTTAATTAATTTTTATTACTTCATATTTAATGTACAAAGCTAATTAACATGGCAGTAAATCCTTTTCTTTCCTGGACAATATGGTTCAGCCAATCTTTTTGTTGTCCGTTCCATAATATACTCTAGCCTCTATCTTCCCTGAGCCATCTGCTTTGCGGGAACTGGTACAAAGGATCCGTTTATCTACTGACATGCCTCACAGTCAGGATCGTCAATGGAGCAGGCCATTGGCACCGCTGCCGCTTCCGGCGATGCCGCAGATACCTTGTTGAGGCTGGTATCCGAAACAGTGGACTTCTCGGTGGTAGTAGCGGCCAGAGCGCGCAGGTAGTAAGTGGTTTTTAATCCTCTGAGCCAGGCCATGCGGTAGGTGATGTCCAACTTCCTGCCGCTGGCACCAGCCACATAGAGATTCAGGGATTGCGCCTGATCAATCCATTTCTGGCGCCGACTTGCTGCATCCACCAGCCAGCGCGGTTCAACCTCAAAGGCTGTGGCATAGACCTGCTTAATGTCATCAGGTATGCGGTCAATGCGCTGCACACTGCCTTCGTAGTATTTCAGGTCATTGACCATAACCTCATCCCACAGGTTTTGCTTTTTCAGATCTTCAACCAGGTAGGGATTGACCACAGTGAACTCACCCGACAGGTTCGATTTCACAAACAGATTCTGATAGGTTGGTTCAATGGATTGAGAAACACCGCAGATATTGGCAATAGTGGCCGTGGGAGCGATGGCTAGACAGTTTGAATTGCGCATGCCATGTTGTTTGATGCGCTTCCGCAGACTGTCCCAGTCCAGTCGCTGGTCCATGTTGACATCAAGGTAATTCTCACCGCGAACTTCTTTCAGCTTCATTAGGGAATCGATTGGCAGAATGCCCTGATCCCAAAGTGAGCCTGCATAGGACTCATAGCGACCGCGTTCCCGTGCCAGTTCACTGGAGGCCGACAGGGCGTGGTAGCTGATCATCTCCATGGATATATCGGCGAACTCTACGGCCTGCTCTGAAGCATATGGAATGCGCTGCTTGTATAGCGCATCCTGAAAGCCCATGACACCCATGCCGATAGGACGGTGCTTGAGGTTGGAGTTCTTGGCCTGGTCCACTGAGTAGTAATTGATGTTGATAACATTATCCAGCATGCGAATGGCAGTGGTGATGGTCTTCTTCAGCTTTTCCTGATTGAGACCGTTGGCATCCACATGATTCACCAGATTGACCGAACCGAGGTTGCACACAGCAATCTCCTCAGCACTGGTGTTGAGGGTGATTTCAGTGCACAGGTTGGAGGAATGTATGGTGCCCACATGCTGTTGAGGTGATCGGACATTGCAGGTGTCCTTGAATGTAATCCAGGGATGACCGGTCTCGAAGAGCATGGACAGCATCTTGCGCCACAGTGCTGTTGCACTGACCGTCTTGTAGGGTTTGATCTGTCCTGCGGCAGCTTTGCTTTCGTATTTCTCGTAGGCCTTTTCGAAAGCCTCGCCATGGAGGTCGTGGAGGTCCGGCACCGTGTTGGGCGAGAACAGTGTCCATTCCTGATCATTGAATACACGCTTCATAAACAGATCGGGTATCCAGTTGGCGGTATTCATATCATGGGCCCGGCGGCGGTCATCACCAGTGTTTTTACGCAACTCCAGAAACTCCTCAATATCAAGGTGCCAGGTTTCCAGGTAGGAACAAACAGCTCCCTTGCGCTTGCCACCCTGGTTTACTGCCACAGCTGTGTCATTGACCACTTTTAGGAAGGGCACAACACCCTGTGACTGGCCATTGGTGCCTTTGATGTGGGCACCCAGTGCTCGCACCGGAGTCCAGTCATTTCCCAGCCCGCCAGCCCATTTCGACAGCATGGCGTTGTCGCGGATGGCCGAGTAAATCCCGAACAGGTCATCAGGGACGGTGGTCAGGAAGCATGAGGACAATTGCGGTCGTAGTGTGCCGGAGTTAAACAGCTGCGGGGTTGATGTCATATAATCGAAGCTGGAAAGAAGGTCATAAAACTCAATGGCCCTTGCCTCCCGTTCCTCTTCCTCAGCTGCCAGCCCCATGGCTACTCGCATAAAGAACACCTGCGGCAACTCAAAGCGAGTACCTTGACTGTGAATAAAGTAGCGGTCATATAGGGTTTGCAGTCCCAGGTAGGTGAACTGCATATCGCGTTCTGCCTTCAGGGCTTGCCCCAGCACCTCCATGTCATAATTCAGCAAGTGATCGGACAGTAGGCCCAGTTCAACGCCTTTTTCGATATAGGGTTGTAGGGTAGCTGCATAGCGGTAGTGCATTTCAGACTGAGTGGCTGCTGTGGTGATTCCGAGAAAGCTCAGGGCCTCGGCGCGCAGGGTATCCATCAGCAGTCGTGCCGTGACATAGGAGTAGTTGGGGTCCTTTTCCACCATGGTGCGTGCAGTCATAACGAGCGAAGTGCGTACATCCTCCATCTTGACACCGGGATAAAGGTTCTTCAGCGTTTCGGTATAGATTCTGTAACCGCTGACATCTGTCAGACCCTCGCAGGCCTCATCAATGATGGTGCGGAGTCGCTGGGTATCCAGCTGCCCCTGATGTCCGTCCTCGAATGTAACCGTGATCTTCGTTTCTTCTGCCGCTTCCGGCTTGCGGGATTGCTGTTTTTGCTGGCGTAGTCGGGATCGCTCGGCGCGGTAGATTACATAGCTGCGGGCAATTTTGTGCTCACCGCTGCGCATCAGTGCCAGCTCGACCTGGTCCTGTATATCCTCAATATGAATAGTGCCGCCTGAGGGCATGCGCCGCCTGAAGATCTCGGTGATTTGTGCAGACAGCTGGGCCACGGATTCATGGATGCGGGACGAAGCTGCGGCATTGCCACCTTCCACCGCCAGATAGGCTTTGGTGATGGCAACGGCAATTTTGGATTCATCGTAGGCTACCACGGCACCATTGCGTTTGATGACGCGAAGCTGGCCGGGTGCGGTGGAGATTACGGCAGGGTGCTGGACGGCACCAGCGGCTAATGAGGATTCTCTGATAGGTTGTACTTCAATTTGCATGTTCTTTTTACTCCACAATCAGGCGTTAAGTAATTTGGGCCACACTGGCCAGCCTGTTGGTTCTCACTATTCTGTATTTGTTGTTATTGGTTCAGTCAGTTGTCTGCACTGATCCGTTCTGTCCCTAGTTCTCTGTACTGATCCTGTCGGCCTTCTTTCTTCGCCTTTCCTGACTTACTCTTGAACCAGCCTAGGTTCATTAAAGCGGCGGGTGCTGTTCATACAGCGAGACTGATCCGCTCCGGGCAATGGCCGGGGTTCAATCCGGGTTGCAGGAGTTGGCTGCGGTAGCCGGACAATCGCAAGGCACTACACTATATATTGTGTTATCACCGCCAGACTTTAACGATTTTTTGACTTTCCGATAATCCTGGCGATTATCAGTGGGAAAAACTGCAAATCAGCATCCCGGTTCCCGCTATTGTCAGGCCCTGAGGCTGCTGGTCTGTAGTCGCTCAAAGGAGAGAGACTGCCGGAACCGCTATTGCGACCCTTGACCAGCTGCTGACTTATACACAGCTTATATACAATATATGGGCAAAATCAAATTTTCAAACACAATATAATGCGGTTTTTGGATTAGTGCAAGTGCATTTTCTGTTTTTTTTCTGTGAATTGACTGTGGACAAAGTGCAGTAAGTGTTTGATAACCCAAAAGGCCGCGCTGGTTGGCAGGCGGCGGCTGGTACAGCTGCGCAGAAATCAGAATATTGGGTAAGTTCGGGGTACTATTCCGGCGAAATTGCTGGCCAAAACGGTATTTTGGCTGCCACAAGATGTTGTGTCTGCGTTAATCAGGCAGAAGTAGGAGAGGGGACAGACCAGTTTGAAGGATAGCTGGCGATTCAGGACTGCAGCAAATACTCCAACAAAGCCTTTTGTGAGTGCATCCGATTTCCGGCTTGGTCCCAAACTACCGAATCTGGTGCATCCAGCACCTCGCCACTGACTTCCTCACCACGGTGTGCCGGAAGGCAATGCATAAACAGGGAATCTCGATCAGCATAGGACATGAGTTCCCGGTTCACCTGAAAGTTGGCAAAAGCCGTTTCACGTTCACTCTGTTGCAGTTCCTGACCCATGGAGGCCCAAACATCAGTGACTACCAGATCAGCGTGCCTGACCGCAGCTACTGGATCCTGACCAAGCGTAACCTGCGTTGTGGATTGCTCCACCAATGTGGCTGCTGGCTCAAAACCCTCTGGGCAGGCAATATGCAGCTGAAAATCAAAGATGGCGGCGGCCTTTATGTAGGACTGACACATATTGTTGCCATCACCAATCCAGGCGACTCTGGCACCAGTGATATCGCCGCGGTGCTCCATGAAGGTCTGCATATCTGCCAGTAACTGGCAGGGATGGAAATCGTCGCTCAAGGCATTGATCACTGGTACTGATGAGTAGCGAGCAAATTGCTCCAAATTGCTGTGGGCGAATGTGCGGATAGCCAGACAATCGACCATTGCAGAGATAACCCGGGCAGTGTCGGCTATGGGTTCGCCGCGCCCGATCTGAGATGCCTCACTGGTAAGAAACACGCAATGACCATCCAGCTGTGCCATCGCAACTTCGAAAGCAACCCGGGTCCGGGTTGAGGCTTTTTCAAATACCAGCCCCAGTGATTTGCGAGGCTTGCTGTAAGCCACACCGGGATCTTGCTTGAGTACCATGGCCCGTTGCACGATAGCTAAAAGATCAGCACTCGGCAGGTCAGTGAGCGTCAAAAAATGTTGTAGACGATTTGGTTTCATTAAGAATGCTCAGTGATGCTCGATCCCACAAGTCCGGTTTGAAAATAGTTCCCTATGTTGTATTTCGGTGCATGCCATGGTTGATCAGCTTTGGAGTGCTCACCTTTGCCACATCACTTTCGGTTTGGAGGGTAGCCTTCAACTTTTGCGAGGGTCTCGATATATACGACAAAACATATTTTGAGCATCAATAGCCAAGCTAGATATTTTCTCATTGGCGCATAATCAGACACCACACAATACCCGGCGCAAGAATCCACACTGAAATTTGTGGCTAGTCCTACTTCTATTGAGAATTCTATCCATTTACATACCGCTGGTTAGCCTGGAGTAGTGCAAAAACTAATTGATAATTTTTAGGTTAAGCATCGGTTGTTATTCAGGTAATTAATTACCGAAGGAACATACTATCAACCAGGTTGATGTGTTGTAATGCTAAGCCTTTAGATAAATCATCAAATAATTAATATAGCTTCAGTCTAAGAAGAAGGGTAATGCGAGAGTTAGAATACAGTGAGAAAGTAAGACTGGGGGAAACACCACCAATGGCTACTAAAGTGATGTTAGTATATGCATTATTGCGAGTCAAGAGACTGTTGGCATCAAGAAGGAATACGAAATTCACGGTAAAGACCTCATTTCCATCACTCACAACGTTGTGTCTGGTATTCGAGGCTCATTGATGATGGAGCCTGTGATGGGTTTATGTCAGTGCCTGACCTGCACGCGGTAATTAATCACGGTAAAGCAGATGAATCCTATTGAATTGAAATTGTTTTCCAGTCGTGTTTCGGCGATTTGTGACGAGATGGGGCTGGTTCTCAAGCGGACTTCGTTCTCACCCAACATCAAGGACCGGCTAGATTTTTCTTGTGCTCTGTTCGGCCCGCAGGGTGAGTTGTTTGAACAGGCCGCTCATATACCGGTACATCTAGGCAGTATGGCTTTTGCCATGACTGGAATCGTTAGCAATTGGCACTGGCAGGCTGGCGACATGCTTGTGGTTAACGACCCCTACCTCGGCGGTACTCATTTGCCGGATGTCACTATGATTGCCCCGGTATTTTCTTCTCAGGGGAATGAATTGCTGGGTTTTGTGGCGAACCGTGCTCATCACGCCAACATTGGCTGTGATACACCCGGGTCCATGCCAATTTCGATGTCTTTGCAGGAGGAGGGCATCATCATTCCCCCCAGCTTTCTGTACCGACAGGGAAAGCTTCAAGCTGCCTGTATGAACCTGTTGGGGTTTTCAAATCAGGAACTAAGCGGGGATTTTGCTGCTCAGGTTGGAGCCAATCAGATTGGCGTGCAGCGTTTGCAGGAACTGGTGACCAGGATGGGTGGCGAGACTTTTCGGCAGGGAATGTATGGTCTGCAGGAATATGCCGACCGCATTGCTGCCAATACCTTGGCTAGCCTCAAGCCCGGAGTATATACATTTGAGGATTTTCTGGATGATGATGGAATTGGCAATGATGCCATACCGCTGAAAGTATCCTTGCAAATCAGCAAGGGGGAAGCAGTACTGGATTTTTCCGGCAGCTCTCCAATGGTGCCTGGAAATCTTAATTGTCCTGAACCGGTGGTGGCCGCTGCCGTGTTCTATTGTTTCAGATGTCTGATGCCAGACGAGTCACCCTCGAACATCGGGTTGTTTCGGCGCATTCACATTCAAACCGAGGCGGGATCAATTGTTAATGCACAAAGACCTGCCGCTGTGGCCGCCGGTAATGTGGAAACTTCCACTCGGCTGGTGGATCTGGTATTTGGTGCTCTGGCAAAAGCACTGCCGAAGCGCATTCCTGCAGCCTCTCAAGGCAGCATGAATAATATTGCGGTAGGTCATGTCAACAGCAAAACGCAGCAACGCTGGGACTATTACGAAACCTTGGCAGGTGGTATTGGTGGTGGTCCGAGTCAGGTTGGTCTTGATGGCGTGCATAGTCATATGACCAATACGCTTAACACTCCGGTTGAAAGTTTGGAAATGCATTATCCCTTGCGGGTGTGGCGTTATGCATTGCGTAAGGGTAGTGGTGGGGTCGGAAAAAATCGCGGTGGGGATGGTGTAATTCGGGAGTACGAGTTTCTTGAACCAGCCCAACTCAGTATTTTGACGGAACGACGCAAATTTGCCCCTTGGGGTTTACAGGGAGGTCAATCTGGAGAGACAGGCGAAAACCGATTGAATGGTGTGCCATTGCCTGGAAAATGTTCGTTAGCGGTAAAGTCTGGAGACAGGCTAGTGATCAAAACCCCTGGCGGTGGTGGTTGGGGGCTGCCTAAACAAACATAGGGTTAAACTGCGACGATTCCTTAAAGTTTGATGACTGTTTTCTGATTGACAAGCTCAAGTCGAGGTACAGCATCAGGAAAGATAATTCTTTAAGGTTTCAACGAACCACCTGCAACAAATTGTGCCTGATGGTTATGTCTTCTGGGATATTTGCT
Source organism: Gammaproteobacteria bacterium (assembly GCA_026710425.1). Lineage (GTDB taxonomy): Bacteria > Pseudomonadota > Gammaproteobacteria > Pseudomonadales > Pseudohongiellaceae > UBA9145. The sequence goes on along the minus strand of JAPORB010000174.1, from coordinate 4,382 downwards.
ACAGACAAATGATTGAGATTAGTCTACCTCAAGTTTTTTGATTCATTGCCGATTAGCAAAATGTTTATCTGTGAAGCGGTTTTATAGGTAGAGGAGTCGGAAAACAATGCAAAAAAGTCTATGCTGGATTGCAGTGCTTGTACTGCCATTTGTCTTTCCCATGCTCGGGTTTGCTGCTGAGGAATGTCCTCAGGACCATTATCCGACTCGTAATGGGTCCTGCTACCCTGTTCGGTATGGTCAAACAGAAAATGGTGGTTTCTATACCATCGCTATTCCCGATGGCTGGATGCCAAACAAAGGCCTTGTAATCTGGAACCACGGTCTGCAATCCTATCTGGGTGAGGAGAAGGTTGAGCTACTTGCCGCCCGTTTGGTCGGGTTAGTTGATGATACCGATACAGTGATCGTGAGTGGTGAAGTCGAACCTAGACCCGGTCTCGGCCCGCTCGCAGACATCGTTTTGTCCCGAGGTTATGCAATGGCTGCCTCAAGTTATCTTCAAACCGGCTGGGCTGTTTTTGATTCGCACTTGGCCAATGCAGAGCTATACAGGAGGTTTCTGGAAATTGCAGTTGATTTCGGTCCTGGTGCCCCCAGCCCTTTCTACCTTTTTGGCGGTTCCCTAGGCGGTATCGTCAGTTTACGAGATATTGAAGAGGATCTGATTCCTCAACCCGATGGTAGCCTGCTATTGTGTGGAGCGGTGGCTGGTGCGGAAAATTGGCACAATGCCTACGATTTGCGAATGATCACTGAGTCGATTTGTTTGGAAGGTGATGATGGCAAGTTTCCTGCTCCCTGGTATGAGACCCCTGGTCTCGGCAGTGAGATTGAATGGATAAGTGAACTCAACTCCTGCACTGCCCTTATTGCTCGAATCCTTACGGAAAGCGAGCATGACGAACTGCAACGGGAAATTGACGACCTGCGGGCGCGGAAGGATGCCGAGGGCAATATATTCAGGGAAGCAGATTTGCAACAGCGAATTGGTCGAAGGGAAGCGGAACAGGCAATAGCATTAGAACTCTGGGAGCAGTTGTCCTCGAACCGGCAAGTGGAAAATTACAAACGCATCCAACAGCTTGCACCGACCCATTCAGCACTCATGTTCATGGTCGATATGTTTTATGGCAGCTTTCTGCTACCCCGAATGATCAACGAGCCTGGTAAGCTAAATGGCCTGAATCCTTTTCATAATGTTGCTGTTAACTACGGCGATGAACAGGTTAATCGCGATATCGTGCGTAGCATTGGTCTGCCCGCCGCGCGTAGGGCGTTGGCACAAAACTATACCCCTTCAGGAGCTATTGGTGATACCCGAATCATCTCTATCCACACATCTAAAGACGGTATCGTTTCGGTAGAAAATCAATCTGCCCTGCAATCCTTGGTGGCACCAGAACAATTGACTGTAGGAGTTGTAGCTGAATCAGTTCCTTCGCATTGCGATTTTCGCGAATCTGAAGTTATTGCGGCCTGGAATCTGCTTCAGGAATGGGTTGAGGATGGTAACCAGCCCGATGCAGAGGCTCTTCAGGATGAATGCCGTGCGGTTGTCACCCGCGCCGAGTCGGATGAATTTCCTCAGGACTGGGATCGCGCCCCGGACAATCAGTTGCATCCTGGTAATCGTTGCCGCTATGCGCCTGAGTTCGAGATAGGTTCGCAGGTGCAACTGTACCCACGGGACAAAAAGGCTGAGAGCGTGGGCACTAATGTATTTGATGCCGCCACTGGTGTTATCTCTGTTGGCGAGGCCGAAGTGACTCTTGAGGGTGATAAATACATTAGGGCCTTCGACTTGCAGCTTATTGATTCCGCCAACTTGGTTTTCACGTCACAAAATCCTGAACAACTGAGTGTTGCCGACCAGGCTTGGCAGCATCGCGCCCTAGTCGATCAACAAATGCGTTTTTATCTGCCTGATATGAGCGTGCGTAATGATCCAAACTTTGATTCAGACTACAACGTCTACATGCAAATCGGTGAGGACATGCAGTTCAAATTCCTTGATTATGAACCAGCTGATGTGAAACCATAGATGTTTAGATGATTACTGTATGGGAAAAGTAATCACCCATCGTATTATAATTTGTCAGCTTCCGTTTCCCCTCCCAATAAACTTCAAAAGAGCTATCTGATTGGCTTTAGGAATCGGATACCAGCAGTCTGTGGCTTTAGGAGTGCAGAATAGAACGAAGTATGAGTAGAATGGACTGAGGATTTGCTTGCCAAAAGTTTTCAGTTTGAAATCGGCTACATATCTCCAGTCTGATTAGTCACGCCTACTTCATCACATAGACTCTGAATCTTGGGTAATATTTTCCTAATATGGAATATTTTGTTCCCATAGCCGATTGAATCTAATTTGGCTAGGTACAATATGAATTGAAACATTTATGTCTTTATAGGACCTTATTTCTGTATAGTCAGACTTCCTTACAGGTTGTTTATCCAATCTAGGACTTACTTTTGTTGCCACAAGAGAATATCGAACCTCAACTTGGCGCAAATCAATTCCACTGAAAGCTACTGAGCATAATGACAATAGGTATTTAGCAGTTGGTAGAGATCTTCTCAATTGCTCAAGACCGTTATCCGGATCTGATAGTGTGAGTTTTAGCTCAATGAATAAAACTCGAGAAAGTCCATCTTCATGAGTAAGTATCATGAAATCACATGATCTATTCCAGGCTCCTTTAGTAAGGCCGCTCATCACAAGCCGATTTATTTTCAGAATAACTGAATTTTTAGGAAGCTCAGATATAAGAACCTCCATGACATTAGGTTCTCTGAGTTCGACAGTTCTGTTTTTGCATGGTATCATCCATGCATCATGTTTAACCACTTTCTGCAAACAATCCGTAATCGACATACTAAAGCCTGAATCCATCAAATTCTGGAAGCTAGTTCGTTCGATACTGTATTTATACGATCAATGGTTTCATCAAAAACTGGCATCTCAATACCATATTTATCGACTGCGCAAGATGTAAGTCCCTTTGTCGTAGCTATATAAGCAGATACACAATTTTTATTGAGAGAATCTTCTTTTTTATATTTTAATTTTCTTCGAACTTTGTCCTTGCCCTCAAAATCATGGTCTAGCATGATTAGATTATTAATCTCTTTGATGAGATAATCGCTATGGGTTGTTATCAGTACTTTTACCCCTGAATTTACTAGTCTTGCTAAAAGCCGCGCTAATTGAACCTGATTGTTAGTATCTAGATGACTTTCTGGTTCATCAATAATTAATAGTTGATTATTATTAGCAATATGCCGTAAATAAAAATAAAGATCAGATAGACCTCGGACAGAGGATGATGCAAGATGTAATGGAATATTGAATCTCTTTTCACCGTCTCGGGGTTTGGACATAAATCGAATTTCATCATCAACTATTTTATAGTTTCCGGCCATCATCGCCTCGATATCACCAAATACTTTACTGGAATAAAGATCGCTTTTATCTTTCTTGTGATCGGCAATATTTCTAGTGTAGTCAATATTATCCTTTATTGGTAAAGCATAACGGCTTGTTGTACGATCAATGAATAAAAATGGTGAATAATTTTCATTGTTTTTTTGATCTCCTATTTTCTGGAGTAAGTCAACCAGCTGATTTTTTGTGAAGTCAAGTTCTCGATAAAAAAGAGAAATACCAAATCTTTCCGCTGATAATATAAAAGGTGTAGGAAGAATATTTCCTAGCATTAGTTGCAAGTAACTATAGGAAATCGTATTTTCGAGATCATCTTCTAATTCTGCCCTATTGTTAGTCTTTAATGTAAAGTTTATCAGATTCTCCTTTAGTTCTATTCTTAATGAACCGGACTTACCGTCTATTTCATTTAACGTTATGGAGTTGGCGTGGTGTGTAAAGTCCTTAGTCTCAGAAACCTCATCAAGGCAACGAACAGATATAGATGACTTTTCAAAGTCGTCGGGTTTGGTGCTGAATACCTGATGAATTCCTCTCCTTGAAAAATCCTTACAAATTTGATTTAGTAGTTTATTTCTTTGTCGATTTAGTAATTCTGATGTGATTTTAATGGATGCCTTACCACCACTAAGGAGAGAAGCAGAAATATTAGTAAAATCAAAATTTAGATCTTTTGAGATATTTTTTCTGAGTTTAGTATGAATAATGCTTGGTAATCTATCCCATATTTTGAGAAAACCATATAATGTATAAACAAGATACGATTTACCGGTATTATTTTGCCCACCAATGATAGTCAGGTCACCTAACTTCAGTTCAGCACTTTTAACTGGTCCGATATTTGAAAAGCCAAAAGTAATTGGCACCGGATGATTACCTTTATCTTTAGAACTCATCTCATGTTCTCAAATTAAAATCTTCATAATTATCTTTG
>JAPORB010000070.1 GCA_026710425.1 Gammaproteobacteria bacterium | reverse complement strand
AAGACTTTTACCGTCTGAACAGCGAGCACTGGGAGGAGCGATTTGAGTACAAGGAGGCAGGACAGCAACTGCTCCTGCAGGCCTATTTTCAGCGCGTGGTGAATGGCAACGGGCATATCCATCGTGAACATGCGATTGGCAGAGGGCGCGCTGACCTGTTGGTAAGCTGGCCGATGGCCGATGGTGAGCAACGGCGCATTGTTATTGAGTGTAAGGTGCGCCGCGATCGGAACTCAATGGAGTCGGTCATTGCGCAAGGACTTGAACAAATCCGTGGTTATATGGACAACTGTGGCACCGCCGAGGGGCACCTGGTCGTCTTTGAGTCCGATGCCTCGAAAACCTGGGATGAGCGCATTTTTCGCCGTGAGGAGACGGGAAACGTTCCAATGGTAGTAGTCTGGGGCTGTTGAGAGCAAACTCACTCAGAGCACCCAAACTGCCCGAATGATTCAGATGCTAAGCCGTTTCCTCAAAAGCTGGTGCAGATCAGCGTGAGGTAAAAGCGGGTAGTCGCGAAAAACCGTATTACCGAATGAAGACCCTGCTTCTTAAAACGCACCTAAGCTTTTTGACATCGCCAGTTGAAAATGATAATCTGACACAAATATCGAAACTAAGCAGAATTTAGAGTGGCATCGTCAATAACCTGTCATCTGCTCTTAAAATAAAACTTGGTAAAATAAATTTCCAAGCCATCTTATCAAGTGAAGATCACCCCAAGCGTGGACTTGATCAAGATAGCAACCCTCACACCAAAATGGTGAATTACCAAACTCAATTAAGGCCGTAACAGCCATAAATCCACACATTTCATAACCAAGAATTCAAGGAGCAACCATTGGCTAACTCTCCACAGGCCCGTAAGCGTGCGCGACAGGGCGAAATGCGACGACGACACAACGCTTCCTTTCGATCCATGGTACGCACCTATATTAAAAAGGTAGATACTGCGATCGCAAGCGGTGACTACACTAATGCAACCGCAGCCTATCAGGCGGCTGTCCCGGTGATTGACCGCATGGCTGATAAAGGGATTATTCACAAGAACAAGGCCGCTCGTCACAAAAGCCGCTTGAATGCAGCGGTCAAGGCATTGAAATAACAGGTAGTTAGTGTATCAGTTTGACTTTTGAGACGCTGTGGCGCGACCGATAATTAATGTTTGTAATGGCTGAAAATAACTGAATCCCTTGTTGTTTGACGCTGGGGGGCCGACATCGCTGAACCGGCACCGCGACATAATCCATGCACGAACTTTCCATGACCAACATTGCTCCCTCGAAGAATCCGCTCGCCGCAGCGGCCAGGACACTTCTCCAGGCCGGATTGTGGGATGAGCTTTGCTGTACCTGTCTTTGGCAACCGGAAACCAACTCAGGCGAACCAGTGCACGATGAGGCGGGTGCGTTGGCGATTATGCTTGATTATCTGGTGGAGCCATTTCATGGGGCGCACGAGCTGCGGCAGGCCTTTGTTTCCTCTCTTGGCACTGCCATGGTGAACAGTCTCCTGGACAACTTTGGGCGTTCAGCCATCTCCATGGCCAGCTGGAAGGGATGGGGTTACCTGTTGGGCCGACCGCTTCATCAGTCTGAGGACGATGATCCCCAACTTTTTGCCGATGGCTGATCAATCCGCTTCGCCGCAGAGGGTAATCTGCCGCCGGGCAAGGGGCAACTCCCGACCACTTATCCGGATGAGAATATTGCCTGAGGATGCGATTCGGACGGCAATGTCTACCCTGTGCTCATATGAACGATGAACGCCCGGTTTTTCAATGCCCTTGATTCTAAAATTCAAAATATCTGGTCGGCACTTGGTCAAACCGGACCCGAATTTGTCCTTGTCGGAGGAACCGCTATCGCCTACCAACTGGGCCATCGTGTGTCATACGATATCGAGCTTTCATCAAGCAAACCGATTGGACATCCCCGAATGCTGAGGCGGAAATGGAACTGTCAGGAGGTCGGTCAGCACAAAGTGCTACGCAGAAATCCTGATAACTATGTGAAGTTTTTCCCCACAGCCTCTGCACCTAAAATTGATGTCCACGGAAAGTTGATGGCCCGCGGTTGCCTGGAGCTGCCCAGCATTGCCGACAACGGTTTGCGAATCGCCTCATTGACGGACTTGCTGGCGCAGAAACTGATGGCAATGACCGAACGTGATGCCCAGCGAGATGCATTTGATGTGACCACGCTGATTCGTGATGGGCGTGCGGAGCTGGAGTTGGCCATATCCGCCGCTTGCGATGAAACAGGATACGGCTTAGGGCTTGCGCAAAAATAATTTGACATTCTCAGTTCAGGCACCGACGGTGTT
>JAPORB010000220.1 GCA_026710425.1 Gammaproteobacteria bacterium | reverse complement strand
CCTGACCTCAACAGCTGCTCGACAGCAGTGAAATTCTGAATACTTACTTTAATATTTATATAGTTATGAATGATTACCGAGATTTTTGCAGATGTTAATATTGCTAATTCCTGCTAAGTAACCATGACAGTTTCTCGACTGGCGGTCTTGCTTCACATAGCTTACTGACTGCCTGAAGATAGACGAAATTCGGCTTGAAGCTGTCATAACATTAGCAGAAAGAAAATACACGAGGTCAGGACATCTGAATTTAGACTGCTGAGGGAGTTACTAATAACGTTCCTGAATGATTAAGATTCTCTGGAAAGCATAAGTTTCCTGCCATGCAGTCACTCCTAACACAAAACCAACAAGTGTGAGAGAGTCAAAAATTTGGGTGAGTGTTCCAAACAAGTTGGGAAATTGTGCAAGTCAAGACTATTGCTCCTGCTCAAACTCGCTAGGAAAAGATTTTTCGTAGCAAGGCCGTGAGTGTATTCAGATTTCTTGGAAGCAGGATATAATCCTGACTTGACACAGAAGGATCTACTTATGACCAACTTTTTTGCTAGCGAACCTGTGGCCCTTGCGGAGATTGATGTACCTGTCTTTCGCATACTAGGGCGTAATCCGGGTCCCATGACGGGGCCGGGTACTAACAGCTATCTCATCGGCAAAGAACAGCTTAGTCTATTAGATCCCGGCCCTCGTGATCTGGTGCAGCTGCAATGCTTTTTACGCCTCATAGGCAAGCGCAAGCTCAGATACATCCTGCTTACCCATACCCATGGTGATCATTCTCCCGGAGCCATACCTCTGGCAGAAGCTACCGGAGCTGAACTGGTGGGCATGTCTGCACCCGATGCCCCGGGTCAGGACCAAAGTTTCAAGCCTTCTCGCCAATGGCAACATGGCGACTGCCTTGAGCTGGGCGAATACACATTGGAATTGGTCCATACCCCCGGTCATGTGTCGAACCATATCTGCTATCTGCTGCGGCCTGATCAACTATTGTTTACGGGTGATCATGTGTTGCAGGGAACCACCTCTGTCATCTTGCCTCCCGATGGGAATATGTCTGACTACCTCAATTCCCTGCGTCTGCTTCAGGACATTGATCTGCGCTACTTGGCACCCGGTCACGGCAGTCTGATGTCGAATCCCCGGAAGGAAATAGAAGGGCTGATCAAGCATCGGATGAGACGGGAAAACAAGATTGTGTCAGTGTTGAGTAGTCTAGGTAATAGTACTCTCGACGAACTGGTGAAGGATGCATACGATGATGTGTCGGCGCACCTGATTCCTTGGGCCAAAAAAACCTTGCTGGCACACCTGATAAAGCTGCAGAAAGATGGACGTGCTATCGAGGAAAATACCCGGTGGCGGCTGACAGAATCCGCATAATGACTGCCGAACCCTTCGAGCCGAAGTTGAAGTCATGCTGGACGGTATACATAATTCGTTGCGTTGACGGCAGTCTGTATACGGGAATTACCACAGATGTGCAGCGGCGACTGGGTGAACACTGCATTACAGCCGTCGGCACTGTTGTGGCAAAGTGCGGCAGATCTCTCAGCATTAAGGGAAAGCACATTGAAGACGACAAGCATGGCAGGGGAGGCAAGCGCGGAAGAGGTGCAAAAGCTCTGCGCGGCAAAGGGCCTTTAAAACTGGTATTCACCACAGTCGCTGCGAACAGATCTGCTGCGCTGAAAACAGAATACAGAATCAAACAGCTGAGCAAGCTTCAAAAGGAAAAACTGGTGGTCGGTGAAATTTCGCTTGCGGAATTGCTGTGCGAGACCGAGTCAGAATAAATAAATCAAACCACTGCCAACCAAGTCAACGAACTGCCCGAAATACCCGTTGGAAACAGTAGTTGTTTGCTTGGGGAACATGTGCACTACGACGGCGGGAATTACGCGTAAACCGATCAGGCTAAGGCGCACCAACGGAAATTCTGTGCAGTGCGTGGAAGTGGATGATAATGGCACTGGCACTGACCACACCGCCAGCTTGTCCCGTTGCGCTGATGAGCAAAAGGCTTGGTAACAAACCCTATGCGGATATATTTTGAAAAAGGGCTCACCCAGCTGCAGTATGGAAAGAGTTAAAATCTGGGATGATTTCATTCCTTCAAAGCATGGGATTGGTATTTATGCTGGCAGAATGATGCAAAATTATCCTTGGTTGCCAGTAGAAGAGGAGCGGCGTCTTGATGATGCTGTACTCAGGGAAAACTTTATTCAAAGGGTTTTTGTTATGCATCGTTGGCATCAATTAGTGGCCGCTGGCTTGGCTGTAGCTACCTGGTCGAATTTCATGCGCACCACAAGTTAATCATAATGAGCAGGGATCAGACAGTCCGTCGCCAACTTGGTCAACTGG
>JAPORB010000244.1 GCA_026710425.1 Gammaproteobacteria bacterium | reverse complement strand
TTGCGCACACGCGACCATAATCGACCAGCCAAACGCGGCATTACGCCAGTATCTACATAGACTAGTACTTCCCTTTCCATCAGGTTTTACTTTTTTGCCCATACTGGCGCGGCTTGCGGATACGTTGTGGCAGGCGTTCCTCCTCGAGGGCCAACCCCACCATATCCGTCCTGACATCCACCAGATCACTCAATCTTTCTACCATCCCCAATGTAAAGAGCACATTGGCATAGTTACCAAGTGAAACGCCGGGATCACCCTTTTCTATTTTGTTCAAGGTGGTTCGACTAATTGAGGCCCGTTCTGCCATGACAGTCGTGGAAATGCGCCGCCTGAGCCTGGCATCTCGGATATCTTGGCCAAGTTTGTGCATAGCTCGCCCAACTGGAATCGGCACGTTTAAATCTGGCTGATATAAATTCATCTTTGCGTTCATTATTGTGGACAATATAACTTATATAGTAAATTAATATGGACGCTAAAACAATCTTTAATTGCTCATCCATAAACACAATCCAAAACTATTTATTCCTTCATTAGTGCCCGCCTCTGAGAAATTTCTACTCTACCAAAGATAGCGAAAACTATCGGGAACATGCTCGTGCTCAGTCGGACAGACACCTGATTTGGTCTATCGTACTAAACCGCCAATTGACGCGTTTATGTGCTTGAGTGTCCTATAAGTTATGTAGCTATACCTGCTACCCGATTACGCAGTTTGATGCGGGTCCGATAGGCTCATTGGTGAAGTGTAGCTGGGTGAAAGTCTTGACAGAAATAAAGGGTAACCACCAATTTCTACTGCAAGCCTTTCGTAGGTCATCATGACGTGGCATGCGAAGCGTTGGTAGCTGAATGAATAGGTCAAGCTATTGAGGCTCGAAATACTTCTTGTCGGATGTGCCGAGACTCTCCGAATGGTCGAAGGCAAAACTTTCTTAGCCGTTATGGTTAGGCTAGGAAGGCATCCCGGGGTCGAAGAACTATGCTCCGTACAGAAAAACTTCATTGGGGCAGGGGTGACCCGGCTCCTTACCGCTATGATCGCATCTGATAGCTGTTTCATATCCTGCACAGCAGGGCAGGCTGCCAGCCCTGATGTGTTCTTGGTCACGAACAGGCAATCAGTTAAAAGTTCGCTTTTGGCAGATACGAAGTAGGCTTCAAATATGCCAAATAATTGTATTAAAATAACTTTTTATCAGGATTCAAGAGAAAAGACTAAAAATTGCGCTTGTTTTACTTACGGTTGCTGCTGGTCTGGCAGTCTGTCAAGAGTTCGCTTCTGCGCCGCAACGGCACGGGCCATACACATTAGGATCTGGATGGCTAGTAATCAGGGTGCGTGCAAACCGAGGCTCGTTGCTGTTCATCAAGGATTTCACGCTTCCATTCACGATTGACAAGGTTCAATACACTACGCGATTGCAGAGCCCGAACAAGCAACTTGTGGATTAGGAAAACCTTGAGGTAGTTACTATTCGGTTGGTGGTGTCGCATAGCTTCCAAGTGATGGATGTATGACCGAATCGCCATGCTGAATCCGCTTGGACTCTCCTTTGCTGAAAAGGATTGCGCCCAAGCCGTGTCGCCACAAGAGCACGTTGAGTGTTTGTTGGAAACAGGACTTTTGAAACTGCGTGATGTGCGGGATTACTCGTCTCGAGATTTGTATTTATCTCCATATCTCCAAACCTACATTGAACGCAACATTAGGGTGCTTACCGGGGGTGAGAAAGGAAGGTAGTTCCAGACACTTGTCTCTAGCTTTAAGTACTTCAATTCGGGCAGGACGTGAATCTTACTGATTCTGAACTTGAGGCGGAAGTGGACACCGCAACGGTTTGGGACTAATTGAATCTGCTTTAAGGCGGGATCCTGCTCAAACTTGGCCAGCAGGCGATTGCAGATTTCAAACTTATTTCAAAGTCCCGCAACGATAAACCGAAGGTGTTGTTGGATTTGCAATAACTTTAGATTTAGAAAAAAGAAGATGTCTTCGATATTCTGAAGAAGTACTTGCACACGAACAAGAATCTTGACGTGGGTCGTCTCGGCATGGATATCTTGAACATACTTGTTATGGCAGTGGTGAAACAAAGTCCAGATTGCAAGTTTGATCGACTTCATGGTTTGGCCAACAGCTATCATGAATTGGGTGAGATGATGAGACATAAATCGGTTGCTGATGAGACTTACCATGAATCGCAAAAGATTGCTTACAATGTACCCTTATTCTCTAATGAATTGCTGAACAAGATAGATCAGTTGGTCTTTAATTATGGACACTCTCTGGTAAAATAAATGCTTGCTGGTGTATTTCGCGGTCGATGTGATTCCTATCCGGTGGAGAATGGTCTTTACTATAGCATATGTCGGAAAATCGAATGAATTTTTAGAATACGCAACTCAAATTCTGCATCTAATACAAAGCACTCGATCACTTCGAAACTCTGCGAAAAGCCGTACCTTACTCGTTTTTTGAAATAAAACCTTCAGTCTTTAGGGTTTTTCAAGCATAACATTGGTTTATTGCAAAGATCCAAATTTATGCGAAACACAGCAGCACGATAGACGCGCTTTATTCTTACTTGAGGTAAAATTTACAACAGGCGGACAAAGCTTGGAAGCATACCTCCGATCCCCGTAGAATTAGCAGCTATGTAGAGACTTATGTATTAAGCCAATTTTCCTTCAGATTTTCTATTTTTTGATTTCAAGCATGCCATCTCGTGGCTTACGGGGGTTTCGGTCTGTAAAATTTGATAGGACTCTAAAATATTTTCAGAGAGATTGTCTGGTTCAGAGTTGCTGATTATTATAAGAATCTATTACCCACTGAATCAGTGAATTGCGATGTCCTGCTAAAAGGCTTGAAAATCGACTGGACCAACCCCACCTTTCGGAATCATATTCTGAGCACCAATTGTTCTGCTCAGGTAGAATTTGTTGTTTGAACATATCAGGCTTTGACTTAGGCCGTTGTGTATTTGGCTACGGGCATGAAGTAAATATCATGATCAAGATAAAGAATCTGACCAAAAAATTTGATCAGCTTGTCGCTGTTGATGACCTGAGTTTCGAGGTGAAAGAGGGTGAGGTCTTGGGTTTTCTTGGCCCCAACGGTGCAGGTAAGTCTACTACCATGAAGGTCATCACTGGCTTTCTCGCACCCAGCGGCGGCAGTGTAAGCATCGATGGTTACGACATTGTTACCAACCCAATCGAGGCAAAATCACTTATTGGTTACTTGCCGGAAGGTGCCCCTTCCTATGGTGAAATGACCACCATCGAATTCCTCCGATTTATCGCCCGGGTGCGAGGATTTAGGGGTGAGACGATAAAGGAGAAGGTTTCCCGAGTCATTGACGAAGTGGCACTTGGAGGGGTCACTCAGCAACCAATTGAGACCCTTTCTAAGGGTTTCAGGCGCCGGGTAGGACTGGCCCAAGCTATTATGCATGATCCCAAAGTGCTGATTCTGGATGAGCCAACTGATGGCTTGGATCCTAATCAGAAGCACCACGTGCGAGAGCTTATCAGGAACTTGGCCAAAGATCGGATAGTCATCATCTCAACTCATATTCTGGAAGAGGTCACCGCTGTCTGCAGTCGTGCCATTATCATTGCCGAAGGTAAAATCGTGGCCGATGGCACGCCAGCAGAACTGGAAGCTCGCTCTCGCTACCATCAAGCAGTGAGTGTGCAACTGAGTGCCGACTATGACTTGGAGGCAGATCTTGCTGATTTGACTACGGTGGAAGCAGTGGAAAAAGTGGATGGCGCAGAACGAACCTATATCATACTGGCTAACCACAACCAATCCATCTTTTCCGAAGTCTCGTCCATTGCTCGAAACCGACAGTGGCCTGTCGCAGCATTCCATATAGAGCGCGGTCAGCTGGAAGATGTCTTTCGATCGGTGACACAGCAGACAGAGGGAGTGTGACATGGGGAATCTGGGTACCGTTTTTCAGCGTGAGTTCATGAGCTACTTTGCTACACCACTGGCCTATGTTTTTGTGGTTATTTTTTTGGTCACCAATGGCATCTTCACTTTCGATCTGGGCGGTTTCTTTATTAGGGGGCAGGCGGATCTACTGCCCTTTTTCGGCTTTCATCCTTGGCTTTATCTGTTCATGGTTCCCGCTATCGCCATGACCCTGTGGGCGGATGAACGCAAGACCGGGACGATTGAGTTGTTGCTGACCTTGCCGGTTCGACTTTCCGATGTGGTATTGGGCAAGTTTCTGGCCGCCTGGGCTCTCACCGGGATCGCTTTGTTGCTGACCTTTCCCATTTGGATCACAGTCAACTATCTGGGTGACCCAGACAACGGAGTTATACTGGCTGCCTATCTAGGAAGCTGGTTCATGGCTGGCGGTTTTCTGGCCATTGGTTCCTGCATGTCGGCCTGCACCAGGAACTCGGTAATTGCATTCATACTGACAGTATCAATCTGTTTTCTCTTTGTTCTACTGGGATCCCCCATATTACTCAACGCCTTTCCTGCCTGGGTGCCACAATTTTTTGTTGATGCCTTCTCTGCCATGGGTTTTTTGACGCATTTTGACTCAATCTCCAAAGGCGTACTGGATATTCGTGACTTGCTGTTTTTTGCTGTATTCATCGCTTTATGGCTAATGGCCAGTGCCGTAGTGATCGAAATGAAGAAGGCCAACTAGAGCAGGAAAAGCCAATGAACAGGAAACTTCTATTTTCACCAGCCGGGTTGGTAGCCATGGCCTTAGCACTGATTATGGCTGTGGCCATGATCAGCATACTACCTAGTCTGCGCATTGACCTGACTCAAGACCGACTTTATACACTGTCCGAAGGCAGCAGGTCCATCGTGACTAATCTGGAACAACCGCTCCGGCTTATGTTTTTCTACTCCGAAAGTGCCACCGAGGATGAACCGCAGATTCGGGCTTATGGCAACCGGGTTCAGGAGCTGCTGAGTGAGATAGTGATTGCCAGCAAAGGCAACTTGACTCTTGAGGTGATTGATCCAGAGCCCTTCTCCGAAGAAGAAGATCTTGCCACCCGTTATGGTATTCAGTCAGTGCCGGTAAGCCAGGGAGGTCAGGAAATCTATTTTGGACTGGTGGTGGCTCCTGAGGAATCAGACTCACTGCTGTCGGTAGCCACTGAAACCATGCCATTGGTCAGGCCGGATCAAGAGCAGTTTCTTGAATATGAGTTCATGAAACTGATTGTGAATGCTTCCAATCCGGATCGTACAACAGTTGGATTGATCACCCCGCTGGAAATCGATGGTGGGTTTAATCCATCCCTTGGTCAAGCTACTCAACCTTGGTTTGTGATGGATCTGGTGCGACAATTATATGATGTGCGGCGTATCCCGCTCACGGCGGAACGAATTGAGCTGGATGTGGATATTCTCATGGTCATCCATCCGCAGGATCTATCTGAGCAGTTGCTCTATGCCATTGACCAGCATGTCATGCGCGGAGGTGAAACCCTGGTGTTTCTCGATCCAAATGCCGATTCCATGGTGTCGCTTTCGCCGCAGGGAGCATTGATTCCTGCAGGCATGAGTTCCAGCCTGCCAGGATTGTTAGAGAGTTGGGGAATTGACTACATCGATGACAAAGTGCTTGCAGATAATGAACTGGCTTTACGGGTTCGCGTCAGTCAATCACAGCGACCAGTCCCACACTTGGGCATGCTGGGAGTGCAACGGCAGTACCTGGCTCAAGAGGACATCATCACCAGTAATCTGGAGACCATTAACCTTTCATCGGCGGGAGTGATTGCACCGACCGAAGATGCCACAACCCAGTTTGAACCGCTGATCACTTCCTCAACCGATTCCATGCTGATGAACCGAATATTGCTGGAGAGTGTGACTGATCCATCGGTGCTGTTTGATGAATTTGAGCCAGACAACGAAAGCCATGTGGTGGCTGCGCGTATCAGCGGTATGGTCAACAGTGCCTTCCCAGACGGGCGCCCGGCAGTTGCCGAGGAAACTGAAAACCAGAGCTCTGAGCCTGAAAACGCCAATTCTGAGACTGAATCCATTGAGCCTTCCTTGGTGGCGGACGAGCAGGCAACTGATTCTACGGCAGCCGAGGAAGATTCTTCAACCTCTGCAGATGTACCGGAAGAAGATGCCAGCGGGGAGGGTGTCAATGGAGAAGAACAGGCATCGGTTGAGAATGATAGCGATGAAGAGGTTCATTTGGCCAGTTCGACAGAGTCGGTCACAATTGTGGTCTTCGCCGATACTGACCTTTTGCTGGATCGCTTATGGGTGCAGCTTACCCAGTTCTTTGGCCAGCGCATTCCCCAGCCCTTTGCCAACAACGGTGATTTGTTGATCAATACCCTGGACAATCTCAGCGGTGGTGCTGATCTGGTAAGTATTCGTAGCCGTGGGACCTACTCGCGCCCTTTCACACGAGTGATTAACCTGCAACGGGAGGCTGATGATCGCTTACGGCTAGAAGAAGCCGAATTGCTGCAAAGCATGGCTTCGACCGAAGAGTCTCTGGCGCAGCTTAACCAAGATGAGGAAGGTAATCCTGTGGGGCAAATTACACCTGAGATTCAGCAAGAGATTGATCGCTTCAATGTGGAATTGATGGATACTCGACGGCGCTTGCGGGATGTGCAGTTTCAGCTGACCGAGTCGATCGATAGACTAGGCAGCAATCTTAAAGCCATCAATACGGCACTGATTCCGGCCTTGCTGACGATTATTGCCTTGTTTGCTCACTTTACCCGTGTGCGCCGACGAAATGCAGCCCAATAGTTGGGTAAAGGTACTCACACTGGTTTCTGCAAAGGCTCAGAAGCTGGCAGTTTCACAGTAATGTGAGTGCCTTTGCCCAGTGTGCTGGTGATTAGCAACTCTCCCTTGTGAGCCTCTGCAATAAGGCGGCACAGATACAACCCCAAGCCAAATCCACCGGTATTGCGCTGCCGGGAGCTGTCAGGTCGGTAGAAAGGTTCACTGATTTTGGAAAGGTGTTCTTCGGCAATGCCTTCACCCTGATCGATAACTTCAATTACTGCCACTTTGCCGTTGAAGGTAAGGGATATTCGGATAGGGTTATCTTTGCCGTAACGCATTGCATTACTGAGCAAGTTAGTCAGTAACAGCCGAATGCGGAGCCGGTCTATCAGGAACTGCCGGTCTTGAGTTGGAATACTTATCTGCAAGCCGCCTTCATAGCGATCAAATTGCGAGGCGACACCTTCCACAAACTCGGCCAAATACACTGGTTCCTCGGCCAACACCCCGTGTTGATTATTGAGTCTCTCTGCTTCCAGCAAGTCAGAAATTAGCAGGTCAATTTCATCAATATCCTCTGCCAGTTGGTCCTTTTCGCTGCTGGTTGGCATAAACTCTAGCCTAAGTTTGGCCTTGGTGATCGGTGTGCGCAGCTCATGGCTAATCGCCAGCAGCAGTTGTCGCTTAGCCTCCAGCATGGACTGCAGGGAATCGGCCATGTGATTGATGCTCTCTGTCAGCTCGCCTAACTCATCCTGGCGAGTGCTTTCTACCCGATAGTCAAGTTCGCCTTTCTCGATTCGCTCAACACCGCGGCGCAGTAGTCGGACTGGTGCCAGTAATCGGTTCACCATGAAGTAGTTCAGGAACAGAACCAGTACGGCCAGAGCACTGCCGACATAAAAAACCAGAGTATTGAATCGGTTGCCACTTCTTAGCCGCGGATATAGGAAAAACTCATATCCGCTGCGATTAACATGGATAATGCCTTCATTATCGACGGTGCGAACCTCTGCATCCGTGGATAGCTGCCGGTCGAAGGAGGAATCATCAACATTAAGGCGGTAGTCCGGGTCCGAACTCCAGCGCATGATTGGGTTGCGGATGTTTATGGTCCAGTCCAGCTCATCAGCGAGACGCATGGCATTACTAAGGTTAGGCGGAGTCCCAATATCCTCAATAATGGACTCAACATTGCGTGTGAAAAAGTCGGGAATGGTATCAATGCTGGTGGTGTTCTGATTGATGACCCGCAGGGAGACCGAGATAATGACAAAGAAACTGATGACAGTGAAGCCAAAGATCAGCAGGAGCCGCAGAAATA
This sequence comes from Gammaproteobacteria bacterium, assembly GCA_026710425.1. Taxonomy (GTDB): domain Bacteria; phylum Pseudomonadota; class Gammaproteobacteria; order Pseudomonadales; family Pseudohongiellaceae; genus UBA9145. Next base: position 62,401 of record JAPORB010000244.1, on the reverse strand, counting down.
GCGACTTTCTGAACTGCTGGACGATAGAGGTCACAGCTGTTCGCCGACAAAGGTATAGCCTCGACCCCAGACAGTCTTGATAAAACGAGGAGTTTTTGATGTGTCTCCCAGTTTTTGGCGCAAGCGACTTACCAGAGTATCCACAGCCCGGGAGAAAAGCTCTGCATCTATGCCTCGGAGACGATTCATCAACTCATCACGGGTGAATGTTTTATTGGGATACTGCATGAAAAGAATAAGAAGCTCGTATTCCATGGTCGTAAGCTCCAGCACCTTCCCGTCAAGTTTGACTTCTCGGCGCGACACATCGACTTCCAGTCCATTGATGGGTTTTATATCTCTAATTGCATCGTCACTGCTTCGCCTGAGAATATTGTGAATTCGTGCCACCAGCTCCCTGGGTTCAAAGGGTTTTGGCAGGTAGTCGTCCGCACCCAGTTCAAGGCCTACAATACGATCCGTGACCTCTCCATGGGCAGTCAACATTAGGATGGGTAGCTGGCCGTAAATTGAGGACTTGGCCCGTATTTCTCGGCAAATCTCAAAACCGTCTTTCTCGGGCAGCATCACATCCAGTATTAGCAAGTCAGGCTTACCTCTCTTGATCAGCTCGAATCCCTTGCTTGGTGTCAAGGCAAAGGTGACTTTCATGTCATAACGTTCAAGATATTGGGTGAGTAACTCACCCAACTTTTCGTCATCGTCGATAATCAGTATTTTTTTCATGAATGGTGTCGGATTCCTTTGCAGGCTTGTCGATAGAGCGACTAGTCGCTACTCACGATCCTCACAATAACAGATTTCTATTCTTCTTGCCTCGTTGTTGACGCTGATGCACCATGTCCATCAGGCTGGAATGGCAAAACTAACCATGTCACATCGGAGCACGGCGTAAGCGAAAAGCCAGTCAGTATCGAATCAGCGGAATATGGCTGATGACTAAACTACCCACTTTAAGGTCTCTCTGCGGTTACTCTGATGATAGGGTATCGTGACTATGCACTTACGAAATCGGCGTATCTTTTGCCGCAGCACCCTTTCGGAGTTATTAGTCGTTGCGAAGGCATGATTTGGCTTCGGGTTGCCTCTGGATTTTCTGGTCCTAATTGAATTGGTATCCTGGCCATATAACCTATCATGGTGGTAGTCCAGCAGATCTATGTATCATATGTATGTAAGGGAGAGTCAGACTAATCTCCAATTACCATCCGGGCTGCCTTCAGCTGAGGCATCCTTGATTGGCACGATGAATGCGCAGGAAAAACGGGAATCACAGAGATTCCTGCCGACATTAGGCTTGAAACCTCTAGTTTGGGCCTATAAATAGAAGCTATAGTTTTTGCTTCACCCAAAACATACAAACCAGGACTGATACAAAATGAAGATTTTATTCATTGTATTGTTATGCTTGCAGGCCCTTTTGTCGGTCGCCCAAGCCAGTGCCCAAGCCGTAGCCTACAGTGAGTTCGCAACCAATGATGAAGCGAACAATATCCAGATTTTCAAACGCACCAGTCCTTCAGTGGTCAACATCACAAACGCTCGGCTCGTGCGCTCATTCTATTCGCTCAATCCCCAGCAGGTGCCCCAGGGCAGTGGTACTGGTTTTGTCTGGGATAAACAGGGACACATCGTCACCAATTTTCATGTGGTACAACAGGCTGATAGGGTATTGGTTACCCTGCAGGATGGAACAACCTATTCGGCAAAAGCAGTGGGACTGGATCCAAGTCGGGATCTGGCTGTACTCAAGATTGAGGCCCCTGATGAGGATTTGATTCCAGTCAGCCCTGGTGATTCCTCATTGCTGGAAGTAGGGCGTAAGGTCATTGCCATTGGCAACCCTTTTGGACTTGATACCACTATGACGGTAGGTATCGTCAGTGCCCTTGGCCGCGAAATTGATGCGGTCAACCAACGCAAAATCCGCGATGTCATTCAGACTGACGCAGCGATCAATCCGGGCAATTCCGGTGGCCCCTTACTCAATAGTATGGGTCAACTGATCGGGGTGAATACCGCAATCTTCAGTCCCAGCGGTGGCAGTTCGGGCATCGGCTTTGCGATTCCAGTCAACACGGTAAAACGAGTGGTTCCCGAACTGATAACCTACGGAAGGGTGCAAACACCGATTCTTGGCATTACCCTGTTGCCACAGCCGGACTACTATCGGCACCTGTGGGGAATTGAGGGAGTTATTGTGAGGGACACTGTGCAGGGATCCGATCCACAAAGATTGGGTATGCGTGGAGTTGCCCGCTCGGTTCGGGGACGCATTGTGTTGGGTGATGTGATTGTTGAGGTGGACGGTCAGCCCATACGCAATGAGAACGATCTGGCGATGGTCATGGAACAGAAACAGGCGGGCGACAGAGTATCAGTGACGACTCGCCGCGATAATGATTTTCAGCACTATCAGATTTATTTGCAGGCACCACAAGGACGTTAGCGGTCGGCCAGTTTGTTGCGCGCTATGGCGATCGCCTTTCGAACTTGGGCAGGTGAAGCGGCTCCGTAATGATCCCTGGCGGCTAGTGAACCTTGAAGGGAAAGTACCTCGGCCACATCTGCCTCAATCAAGCCATTTAATTTCTGAAGTTCGGCCAATGTCAGCTCTTGCAGTTCCTTGCCTATGCCAATGGCGAGGCTGACTGCCTTGCCTGATGTTTCGTGCGCATCCCGAAAGGGTACTCCCTTCTTGACTAGATAGTCAGCTAGATCAGTCGCAGTGGTATAGCCTTGGCGGGCGGCCATCAGCATATTTTCCCTTTTGCAAATCAAGGCTGGCAGAATCTCAATATAGGCCTGTAGACAGTCGCGCACGGTATCCAGGGAATCAAACAAAGGTTCCTTATCCTCCTGATTGTCCTTGTTATAGGCCAATGGTTGTGACTTCATCAGAATCAGCAGCGACATAAGATGGCCCGTGACTCTGCCGGTTTTACCACGCACCAGCTCTGGCAGATCCGGGTTCTTTTTCTGGGGCATAATTGAGGAGCCGGTACAATAGCGATCCGGAAGGTCGATAAAATCGAACTGAGCTGAGGACCAGATGATCAGTTCTTCAGAGAATCGCGACAAATGGATCATGATCAGACTGATCACCGCTGCCAGTTCGATGGCAAAGTCACGATCGCTGACCGAGTCCAGAGAGTTTTTTGTTGGTGCATCAAATCCCAGTAACTGTGCACTGTAGTAACGGTCAATGGGGAAGGTAGTGCCAGCCAGTGCGGCACAGCCCAGTGGAGATTGGTTGACTCGACGACGGCAATCTTGCAGTCGCTCATGGTCACGATCCAGCATCTCGTTCCAGGCCATCATGTGATGTCCAAAACTGATGGGTTGAGCTGTTTGCAAGTGAGTGAACCCTGGAAGAATGGTGTCGGCTTCCCGTTCCGCAAGATCAACCAGAGTGTTTTGCAGCTGGCTCAATTGAGCACATAATCTATCAATACTGTCGCGCACATACAGGCGAATGTCAGTGGCAACCTGGTCATTGCGGGAGCGACCGGTATGAAGCTTCTTGCCCACGTCGCCGATGTCGGCAGTCAGAGCTGCCTCAATGTTCATGTGGACATCTTCCAGTTCCACAGACCATTCAAATCGACCGGCGGCTATCTCTTTCCTGATGAATTCCAGCCCTGCCTCAATTTGCCCGGCTTCTTCATCGGTCAGAATTCCAACCTTCTTGAGCATACGGGCATGGGCTATCGAGCCGTCAATATCATATGAATAGAGACGTTTGTCGAAGTCCACAGAAGCGGTAAATCGCTCAACGAACGAATCAGTTGCTTCGCTGAAACGTCCACCCCATAGTTTGTCAGTATTTTGTTTGTCGCTCATAGTTGGCAAGTAATGGCGGGAATGATCCAGCTTATAGAGATGGTTGCTTACGCTCCTATCCTCTGAAATTCTGAACCGGTGTCAGCACCAGCTAAATTAACTTGTGCTTTGGTGAGAATGTGGAATACTGTTTGCAAATTCGCTTAGCTTGGCAAAAATCAAGCTGGTTCGGCCTTTAGGAACAGCGATACCCCGGTAATCTCCTCCCGGTCAAAAGCAATACCGATCAGATGTATGGGCAGATTGAGGTGCTGATACTTGTCCACAAAACCACGATGACGAATCTGCATAATGGCCTTATCGGCTGTCTTTTCCAGTCCTAATGTGTCAGCCATCTTCAATTCAAAAATAAAGACCTGATCTTTGTGGAATACTATCATGTCTGCACGTTCCCGCCTTGATGGGTCTTCAACCCGAACATCTAAGCCGACAATACGCAGACAACCAAACAGATTAGTGGCATACCAAGATTCAAGACGGGCATTTTGACCATGCCATTGACAGGGAATCCCTGCAAGGAATGAACCCAGTTTTACGGCGAGACCTTGGAAATCATTGCTTGCCAGCAGAGGCGCAAAGGCCTGTCCATGATCGGAGATGTCAGAAGAGGGTTGCTCAATAAACTCAAAAAAACGTCGAGTCAAGCAGTCTCGTACCTCGAAATTGGGGTAATCCAAAATGTAGTGCTTTTTGCTGCTTATCTGTTCTTCTCCTGCTATGGTCAGATACCCGGCCTGGAAAAGTGATGAGATTGAGTCAGGTTCATTGATGTCCAATGTTGACAGTTGCGACTGGCTTGCTCTGGGTTTTTCAATATCCAACAGACCGATATTCCCCTCCATCATGAAGGTGAGAAGATTGGTGCTTGAGCCGGACTCGAACCAGTAAGGCTTAAATATCCGCTTTTGGAGCAGCATTAAGATATCAAGGGGGTTATAGACCTTCTCCTGCTCGCGCCAGTTGTAGCCATTATACCAGCGGCGAATTTCGTCACGATCAAGCCATAGCAACTCAGGGGCAAAGACTGTATCCAGATCCTTGTCGGTATACCCGCAAATCGTGCCGTAGTTCTGGTCGAAGCTGATGTTTTCGAGATGATTGAGTTCCGGAAAAAAGCTGTCTCCTGAGAACATGCTGATGCCGGAAATAAAGACGAAGTGGATTAGCCTATCATTGTGTTTGATAATACTGTAAAGACTGCTCAGGTCCTTTAAATTTGCATTCAACAGTTCCCGGTTATTCATAACATCCAAAATAGGCTTGTCACACCCGTCAACCAGCACCACAACCTGCTGATCTGTCTTGCGATGCAGATTTTTGATGAGACTCGATAAACGCTCTGGCCCTGAGTGCTGCTCAGGTGAAGGCTCAAGGCCAGCACTATTTTCGTTTTCCATCAGCTGGCGGGCAATGCTTTGGTTGAGGCCTCCGGGTTCGCAATACTTGCCGCTATCAAAACTCAGGTGCACAACTGGATAATTGACTGACCAATCCCAGTGCTGATGAATGGCAAGACCATGGAACAGCCTTTCATTACCCTCAAATAGCTCCCGCAGGGTATCCAGCAACAGACTCTTGCCAAAGCAGCGCGGACGGGACAGGTAATACCGTTGCCCCTTGCTCACCAGATGGCTGATCTGGGCAGTTTTATCAACATAGTAATAATCTTCTGCCCGCAGAGTGGCAAAAGAGTGGATTCCAACTGGAAGTTGTCGGCGTTTCATTGCGTAGTTTAGGTTTGCTACTAAGAAAAGCAGCAAAATTATACCATAAGCAGTGACTCAAATTTTAATATGGACCAATAAAAAATAATACTCACAAAAAGCAGAGTAAGGCAAAGTCTATGTTGATATTCTTGAGCTATTGATAAGATTAAGGAGCTTGGTAATACGAATTCAGTAAAAATTGCAGCCAATCCCCCAGTGATCAACTGCTTGGTTCCTTGGCAGTTGGCGGTCGAAGTAGCTGACTTCCTTATGAATGCTGGCCTGTGCTGTTGGCAGTGAGGCTCTCCAGTGTGCATCAGCCATCATTGCTGAAAAATTCTTTATCACCTGTGCACTCAAGATAACTCTCCCATTAGGATATGGTAGATAATTTCCGGCATGGCCTTGTTTTCCATATTCCTTGATAATGGCAGCCAACTGAGGGGAAATATTTGAATTATTAATCTTGCTGCTGGTCAGACTTTATTCAATCAATGATGAATTGGATGAAGACTTAATTATGCTGAGACTGCTATTATGAGTTGATTCTGGCTGGATGTAGATTTCAAAATCCAGGGTTTATGGACCTTTGATTCTACTCTACTGATACCATATTCAAAATTGATAGCAACTATAAAGTAAAGCTGGAACATGAAGAATCGTTATGTCTTACAATAATTATGATTGACTGTAACCTGGCCAATTGAGCACCCTTTCTTTTCTATCAATAGAACTCAGTCTATTTTGTAGATGGATCGAATCGCAGGTTGATACTAAGTCTATAGCCAGTCCGCTACCATATTTTACGGCCAATTCGTCAATGAATGATGGCTTTTGCTTCAATACAGACTCACTTTGGATCATACATTTTTCTAGAGCTTTTCCAGAGGTTGATTGAGGGAGGGGGGGGTGAATCTCAACGACCCACACTGTTGTTGGTGAAGTAAATCTGACATTCAAGTTGAAATCTCTTAGAATCGCCATTAATCCCGTAATCTGAATTCTGTAACACTCATCAAGCATGAGCACACTTCGTATCGCTACTCGCAACAGCCCACTCGCCCTGTGGCAGGCCAATTTTGTGAAGGATGCTCTGGTCCAACAACATGATGGCATCAAGGTTGAATTGGTACCCATGACAACCCGAGGCGATCAGTTACTGGATTCACCCTTGGCCAAGTTGGGCGGCAAAGGGTTGTTCGTCAAGGAACTTGAGCGCGCAATGATGGAGGATCAGGCAGATTTGGCCGTGCATTCCATGAAAGATGTACCCATGGAGTTTCCCGATGGCCTGGGGCTGGCGGTGATTTGCGAACGCGAAGATCCCTCCGATGCGCTAGTTTCCAACACCTATCAAAGCCTTGAGAAGTTGCCTGCCGGAGCTAGAGTGGGCACTTCCAGCTTTCGTCGCCAGTGTCAGCTAATGAGGTATCGGCCCGACCTACATATCGCCGATCTCAGGGGTAATGTCGGTACTCGGCTAAGCAAACTGGATGCCGGCGAGTACGATGCGATCATTCTCGCAACGGCCGGGCTAATCAGGCTGGGTTTGGCCGAACGCATCCGACAGAAAATACCCTTCGATTGTTGCCTGCCCGCCGGCGGGCAGGGAGCGGTTGGCATTGAGTGCCGCATTGATGATATCGAAACCCTGCAACGGATCAGCCCACTGCATGATGTAACGACAGCGGCACGGGTGACTGCCGAGCGCGCTGTGAATGCCCGGCTTCAGGGTGGCTGCCAGGTACCGATTGCTAGTTTTGCCGAACTTCATGGCGATTCACTGATGTTGCAAGCCCGAGTTGGCTCGCTGGACGGCAAGCAACTGTTCAGTAGCCAGCGTGTCGGTAAAAGTCGGGATGCTGAGGAACTGGGCGTTCAAGCTGCCGAAGATTTGCTGGTTCAGGGGGCCGACAGGGTGCTCGCCGAAATCATGGGCACAACCAGCCCAGACTAATGGGCAAACTGAGACCAGACCAGCAGCCACTATCTGGAGTTTCGGTTCTGATTACGCGCCCGCTACCGCAACAGACTGGTTTGAGTGAGAAAATCACTGCTGCAGGCGGGGTGCCGGTTGCTTTTCCCCTACTCAACATTCAACCATTTTTTGGGTCACAAGCTGGTGCAAAGGCCAGAGACCAGATTCAGGCTCTGGATCAGTATGATTTTCTCATCTTTGTCAGCCACAATGCCGCTAATTTGGCCGGTCAATTAATCAATAAATACTGGTCACAACTCCCGTCCGATCTACAGTTGATTGCCATTGGCAGAACTACAGCCAACACGTTGAACCTAGTGCTTAATATCCAAGCCATCTGTCCGTCAATGGGTGCTGATAGTGAGTCTGTGCTTGCTTTGTCCGCACTGCAAGACGTGGTCGGTAAACGCATCGGTATCGTCCGTGGTCAGGGCGGTCGTGAGTTGCTAGCTACCATACTTACCGAGCGTGGTGCAGCGGTGGACTACATTGAAGTCTATTCTCGGCAGCGGGTTGCCCATGACCAAGCAGAAATCACCAAGTTGGAGCATTGTTGTGACATGATTACGGTGCATAATGGTGAGTCCCTCAAGATCCTGACCGAGATTTGTGCTAAAAACATGAGCCAGATCAGTTTGTTACCATTGGTGGTACCTTCCCAACGCATCTTGATACAAGCTAGGCAGCAAGGTTTTAGCGTGGTGAATGATGCCGGAGGTGCTGATGACCAGTCCATGCTGGATGCCTTGAAACAACTCGCCTTGCGTGATGAAAATGAAAAATAGCAAAACCGAAAACCAGGGGGGATCATCCGTGGCTGATAAGCCGGAAACCCCGAAAATACTGGACGAGATCTCCAAGGGAACTAATACCAAATCAGGAGTCACTTCTTCACGCTCCAAAAAAAATGCACGCAGGCGATTTCTGATCATACTGTTGCTGTTTCTTTCGTTGTCGGGTGTGCTTGCCTACCTCGGCTACGAGCAGGCCAATTTACGTGCCGAGATGGCAAACCAAGGGCAGCAAAATGACCTGATGCAGGCGACCATCACCCAGTTTCGAGATCAATTTGCTGAGTTGCGCTCACAGGTGGCGGAGCTGCCAGAGTCGGCAGACAGTGATGACAGTGCCCTCCGGGAACTGGTTGTGCGTGTCCAGTCAGGTCTGACTGCACTGGAGGGGCAACTGGACAACATGGAAGCACTGCAGCAACAGGTAAACTCGCTGGCAACATTACCCAAATCTGTTGCTTCACCGCAGTCTTTCGAGTGGAAGATATTGGAGGCAAACTATCTCACCCAGCTAGCCAGCCGCAAGTTACAGTTGGAGTCTGATGAACAAACGGCGATGCTGCTGTTGCGGCAGGCTGATACTGCTCTGCTGGAATCCGGCAGCTCTACCGTCCTGCGTGCTCGTCAGGCCATTGCCGAGGATCTTGCTCTGTTGCAGGAACTGCAAATGTTCGACCGGGAGGGAGTTTACCTGCGAATCGAAAACCTGAGCGGGCAAGTGAACGTAATTGATTTGCTCAGTTCCATGCGCGAAAGTTTTCAAAGCCAGCGTGGTGAGGCATCCACGGCTGTACTCGCTCCGGCAGAAACTCAGGGTTTTTTGGACAGCAGTCTGGATTTTCTTGGCAAAGTGTTTGTCTGGCGCCGTTGGGAGGACTCCCCGCAGGCCATTTTGGTTCCTGGACAGGAAGCACTCATTCTGCAGCGTATGCATCTAATACTAGAGCGCGCACAACTGGCCCTGATGAAGTCTGACACAACTCTATACCAGCGCAGTTTGACCGAAGCAATTGGTTGGTTGAACCAGTTTGCAGTTATTGAGTCCAGTATTGGTCAAGCATTACTTGCTGAATTCTCCGCCTTGCAGGAAATTGATATAGCACCTGTGCTACCTGAAATTAGTCGCTCTGCCAACAGTGTCCAACAACTGGTGTCGGACATTCGCTAGCATGATTCGACTATTTATATTCAGTCTGCTGGCTATTGTGGTGGCACTTTGGGTGACCCTGACCCTAGGCTTTCCGGCGGACCCCGGTTACTTGCTGATCGCCTTTGGTAACACCACGTTTGAAACCAGTTTGTTTGCGCTGCTGGTGTTACTGATTATTCTCTACACTGTCATTCGGATCCTGCTTATCATTTTTGACTGGATTAATCCTAGGCACCTATGGGCAATCGGACGTGACTTCAATTTGAAACGGAAGGCGCGGGCGCGTAGTCAGACCTTGGAAGGACTGCTGAGTTTTGCCCGGAGCAACTGGCAGGCGGCTCATAATCAGTTACGCAAGGGAATGAAAGACAAGGATGCAACAGTGATCAATCACCTTGCAGCGGCTTATGCGGCCTGTCAATTGGGACAGCGTGAGTCCTGGCTTGAGTTGCTGGAGCTAGCAGAACAGCAATTCCCTGCGGCGCACTCAACGATCAATTATGTTAAAGCACAATTGCACTTCCAGAGTGGCCAGCTGGAACAAAGCTTGGCAGTACTTGAAGAATTGAAAAAGCAGGCACTCAATGATGGTAACTTGCTCCGATTGCTCAAGGAAGTATATGTAAAACTTGATGACTGGCAGCACCTGGAATTAATCCTGCCCACGTTGGAGAAAAACCGTCTGCTTGATGACGAAGAGTTGGAGCGGGTGCAGAAACGTATTTTTATGGAAAAACTTTATGCCAGCTTCAATGCAGTGCAGGCAGGGGAAGAAGGCGCACTGGAGCAACTGAAAAAACTTTGGAAAAAGGCACCGGCCAAATTTCATACCGATGAGAAGGTGGTCACTCACTATGCTGATTTGCTGATGCAGCTGAATGAAAATATCGATGCAGCTAAAGTACTTGAGTTCACTTTGTCCCGTGCCTGGAGCAGCAAGCTAGTGCGACAGTATGGTGCAAAAGAATATGGAACCAGCAATCAACAATTACTGGTAGCCGAAAACTGGCTAAAGTCAAATCCGGCTGATGCCGAACTGCTGCTTAGTCTTGGCCGGATTTCTATGCGCAACCAGTTATGGGGAAAGGCAAAGGAGTATTACGAAGCCAGTATCAAGATTGCCCCCTCTGCAGAAGCTTACGGGGAATTGGGACGGTTGCTCAAACACCTTGGCGAGATTGAGGCCAGCGAAATGTATTTTAAGAGTTATGGGGATCTGATGGGTACTTCCTTGCCCGAACTTCCCATGCCCGAACCCGGGACTCTGACTCATTAGCTTTTTTCAATCCCTAGCTCATCCCACATCGCATCCACTTTAGTTTTAATCTCTTCGCTCATGATGATGGCGGTGCCCCAGCCTCGGTTTGTTTCACCTGGCCATTTACTGGTGGCATCCATTCCCATTTTGGAACCCAAACCAGCAACGGGTGATGCAAAATCGAGGTAGTCGATGGGCGTATTTTCCATTAACACCGTATCTCGTACAGGATCCATGCGCGTTGTGATGGCCCAAATTACATCCTCCCAAAGACGAATATCGATGTCTTCGTCCACCACCACCACGAATTTGGTGTACATGAACTGACGCAAAAAGGACCAGACTCCCATCATGATGCGCCTGGCATGCCCGGGGTATTGTTTTCTCATGCTGACAATGGCCAGTCGATATGAGCAACCCTCTGCCGGCAGATAGAAATCTGCGATTTCGGGATACTGTTTCTGCAGTAGAGGGATAAATACTTCATTCAGTGCCACACCCAGCATCGCCGGTTCGTCCGGCGGTCTGCCAGTGTAGGTGCTGTGATAGATTGGGTCTTTCCGATGCGTGATGCGGGTGACTGTAAAGACCGGAAACTGTTCTGTTTCGTTGTAGTAGCCAGTGTGGTCCCCGAAGGGCCCCTCTTCCGCAATCTCACCCGGATAGATGGCACCCTCTAATACAATCTCGGCACTGGCAGGCACCTGCAGTTCATTGGTTAACGACTTCACAACTTCGGTTCTTCTGTTACGCAACAGTCCGGCAAAGGCATACTCTGACAATGTGTCTGGTACTGGAGTAACGGTGGCAAGGATGGTTGCCGGGTCGGCACCGATCGCAATGGAAATGGGAAACGGCTGATCCGGGTGTCTAAGTTTCCATTCATGGAAGTCCAGGGCACCACCGCGGTGCGACAACCACCGCATGATAAGCTTGTTGGGTCCAAGCAGCTGCATACGATAGATGCCAAGATTCTGCCTATCCTTTTCCGGCCCGCGGGTTATAACCAGAGGCCAAGTCATCAGCGGAGCTACATCACCTGGCCAGCAGGTCTGGACTGGGAACATGTTCAGATCGACATCCTCTGCCTCGATGATGATTTGCTGGCAGGCGGCGGTCTTCTTGACGGCTGGAGCAATATTCAGCACGTTTCTGTATTCTGGCAGGCTTTGCCAAAGATCTTTCCAGCCCTTGGGTGGCGTGGGTTCCTTCAAAAAGGCCAACAATCTTCCAACTTCTCTAAGGCCTTCCGTGTCCTCCTGACCCATGGCAAGGGCAATTCGGCGGGTGGTGCCAAACAGGTTCGCCAACAGTGGTATGGACGACCCCCTGGGGTTTTCAAACAGCAATGCAGGACCTGCTGAGCGTAGGGTACGGTCGCAGATTTCCGTGATCTCAAGATGGGGATCAACTTCGGCACTGATGCGCTTTAGTTCGCCTTGGTTTTCTAGCAAGTCGATGAACTGGCGTAGGTCATTGAATGGCATCGGCAATACTGATGAGGAATACTGAGAGATGATAAAGAATATGGTTTTACTACGGGTCAGTTGTTATTTTTTATTTCTGGCAAGTAAAATTTTGGCATTAGGACCTGGTAAGATCAAATCCATTGGAACTGATATTTACCATCCGGTTAAATTGCCATACACCTTACAAATGTAGGGACTTCAATGACTATTTTCGCTTCATCGCATTAAAAAATTCATCATTGGTTTTGGTGGCCTTGAGCTTGTCAAGCAAGAACTCAGTTGCCTGCACGTCTTCCATGGAACTCAGTAATTTTCGCAGAATCCACATGCGTTGCAGTTCCTCTTCGGTAGTTAGAAGATCCTCGCGACGAGTACCAGAGCGGCGAACATTGATGGCCGGATACACCCGCTTCTCAGCGATTTTACGATCAAGATGCAATTCCATATTGCCAGTACCCTTAAATTCCTCATAAATGACCTCATCCATTTTGGAACCGGTTTCAATCAGGGCTGTAGCAAGAATAGTAAGGCTGCCACCTTCTTCAAGATTTCGTGCGGCACCAAAAAATCGCTTGGGACGTTCCAGTGCATGGGCATCAACTCCGCCAGTTAGCACCTTGCCGGAAGATGGTACGATGGTGTTATAAGCTCGTGCCAAGCGGGTGATGGAGTCCAGCAGAATAGTGACATCTTCCTTATGTTCCACTAAGCGCTTCGCTTTTTCAATAACCATCTCAGCAACTTGAACGTGCCGTGAAGGGGGCTCATCAAAGGTGCTCGCCACAACCTCACCGCGTACCGAGCGTTGCATCTCGGTAACTTCCTCCGGTCGCTCATCAATGAGCAACACAATTAGCCGTGTTTCCGGATTATTGCGGGTTATTGATTGCGCAATGTTTTGCAATATAAGGGTCTTACCGGCCTTTGGCGGAGATACGATCAATCCTCTCTGGCCTTTGCCAACAGGGGCCGTCAAGTCAATAACACGTGCACTGAGATCTTCTGTACTGCCGTTTCCAACCTGCAACTCCAGACGCTCCTGTGGGAAAAGTGGCGTAAGATTTTCGAAAAGGATTTTGTTTTTGGAGGCTTCGGGCTTATTGAAATTGATCTCACTGATTTTGAGCAGGGCAAAGTAGCGTTCACCATCCTTGGGCGGCCTTATTTTGCCAGCAATAGTGTCTCCGGTGCGCAGATTGAAGCGCCGGATCTGGCTGGGCGAGACATAAATGTCATCAGGGCCGGCCAGATAGGATGAATCAGCCGATCGCAAAAACCCGAATCCATCCTGAAGAATTTCCAACACGCCATCGCCGTAAATGTCGGCACCATTACGGGCATGCCGCTTCAGTATGATAAAAATGATATCTTGTTTTCGGTTTCTGGACACATTATCCAGGCCCATGTCATGAGCTGTTTCGATTAATTCAGCAATGGGTTTTTGCTTGAGTTCGGTAAGATTCATAGTTAAAGGTCTTTCAGAGAAGAAGATAGGGAAATCGATCGGCGATTCAGCATCGCGGATTACGAATGGTCGTCAGCTACTGATAAGAAGCCGGGACAAATATGAGGTAATAAATAATAGTCAGGTAGCAGTCAGAATAGGAATAGTTTTTGTTTCATTATCGGCATGGATAGAGTTGTAAATTAGGATCAAGAAACGTTTTTGACTGTTGGTGATTAACCGGTCGAATGTCAAAGATAGTTTAGTATTTCTGCACAGTGGAATGTTACGCAGCATTGACCTTGCATACGTTGCCCCAGACACGCTTTAGGTGCTTGGCTCATGGAATTGACTGTTGTTGTGTCTGGCATGATGGTTAGTACCACTGATTTTCAGTGACCTTGTCGGCGGATGGTGATATTTCTACTGCCGCTAGCATCCAATTTGGCATTTTCCCAGAGAAACTGGCGGTGCACATATTTTCGTCTACTCGTTTTAAATTTTTGGGGTAATGTTATGTTTCGTGCCCAAGCTGAGCTGTCCTGGCAGGGACAAAATCAAGTGATTCAAGGCTGGACCGGCAGTACTGGCAAGGTTTCGGGCATCTGGATAACTGTCAAGCATTATTTTTTCAGGGATTGTCTTGCTACCGAACAGCCTGACTCACTTGAGCCTGCTGCGAATGGTCTGGGATTCGGGTGACGTTGGAGAATGGTTGGTAGTAAGGAAATCAGTCGTCTATATGCGCTGCTGAGTCCTTGGGGTGTTCAGCTCTAGCAGAACACCCGTATTAGACGCTATTCAGATCAGCTTGTCAATATATTCTGAAAGCTGAGTTTTGGACAGTGCACCGACTTTCGGCTGCACCTCAGCCCCTTCCTTGTCTTTTGTCATTTGGGCACCATCATTGAACATAACCAGAGCCGGTATGCCGCGAATGCCATATTTGGCCGCAGTCTCGGGATTGGCATCCACATCCAGCTTGCATACTTTTAGTTTGCCATCATATTCGGTGGCAACCTGTTCCACAATCGGGGCAATCATTTTGCATGGGCCACACCAGGAGGCCCAGAAGTCAACTAGTACCGGGCTCTCAGATTGCAGTACATCCTGGTCGAAGCTAGAGTCTGTTACTTGAACAATGCTTTCGCTCATAAATTCCTTCCTTGTCCCTACACAGCAGGACGCTTAGTCGTTAATTGATTGTGTTGAATTGTCGCTGGAACCCGCTTACAGGGGCACAGGGCTTAAAAATTTGTTCTTCGCAGCCGGAATTTCAGGGTCAGATCCCCGTCCGGTTGGGGTTATGGAATCCAGATTAATTTATAAGTCTATAATATAAGGGTATTTATACAGGATTCAAGACTCATTCAGTCAACAGTGGGTCTGATAAGCTTTGAATCATTAGCCCGATATCGGCGGCGAGGCTGACTAGGTGGATGGCGACCATTGACCCCATAACGCAGCGCAAAGACGAAATCTGGCCATTCATTTTCCCATAGTAACTCTATCTCCTTCTTAACCAAGGCAAGATTGGCTTTTGTGACCAACTCGCTCTGGCTTTTTTCTCATCAATTTCAGCCGTGACTAGCTATTCAGACGCCGTCAGTCCCGTTTTTAGCTGTATTTACCCTGAAATTGAACGGCACACGAGCCTGCCACTTTTGCTTGCCTCGGTACAGTAGACTTTACCGCTGCAGCATCGCTGCCACCTTTTTGGCAAAGTAGGTCAAAATCCCATCGGCTCCGGCACGTTTGATGGACAGCAGAGATTCCAGCGCAATGGACTCTTCATCCAGCCATCCATGGCCAGCTGCCGCCATGTGCATGGCGTATTCCCCGCTCACCTGATAAACGAAAGTTGGCACACCAAACTCGGTCTTCACCCGATGCACGATATCCAGATACGGCATGCCCGGCTTGACCATTACCATGTCAGCACCCTCTGCCAGATCCAGTGCGATCTCCTGCAAAGCCTCATCGCTGTTTGCTACATCCATCTGGTAGCTGTACTTGTTGCCGCCCCCCAAATTGCTGCTGGAGCCAACAGCATCGCGAAAGGGTCCATAGTAGCTTGAAGCATATTTAGCTGAATAGGCGAGAATTCTGGTGTGTGTGTGTCCATGCTCTTCCAGCTGACTGCGGATGGCACCGATACGCCCGTCCATCATGTCAGAAGGGGCCACAATGTCGGCTCCAGCGGCTGCATGTGAGAGTGCCTGTTTCACCAGCACCTCCACTGTTTCCTGATTTAGTACGTAGCCGCTGTCGTCAATCAGTCCATCTTGGCCATGGCTTGTGTAGGGGTCAAGGGCGACATCTGTGATAACCCCCAGCTGAGGTTGGGACTGTTTCAGCGATCGAATCGCATTTTGTACCAGACCATCAGGATTGAAGGACTCCCGGCCATCGTCTGTTTTTACCGCTACACCAGGTGATGGAAACAGTGCAACGGCAGGTATATTCAGGGCGGCCAGCTGGTCAGCCTCCTTGACCAATTCATCAATGCTGACCCGATACTGCCCTGGCATTGACTGGATTGGTTGTCGTTGACTATTGCCCTCAGTCACAAACATTGGGAAGATCAGATCATTGCTGGTGAGCGTTGTTTCTCGCATCAGTCTGCGGCTGAAATCATCACGCCTCATGCGCCGCATGCGGGTAGCTGGGAACGAACGGCTGGAACTTGAATTGACTCTTGGCACGGTTAAAAATCCGATTCGCAGGAAGAGACCTGCCGAATGCATAGTTGGATGGTGACTTGTTAAATTTATAACGACGGTGGATTATACGCCATTGTCGTCCTGCTTAGGCAGTTTCTTACTAATCATTTTTCTGCATGGCTTTTCTTTGTTCCATTGCGTTGCCCCAGAGTCTTGCTATTTTCATGAACCCGATCAGTGGAACGGACGACAATTCATGCCTGGAACCGACTTAAAGCTGCAAAGGAATGCAGGATGAGCAAATCATCTCTGGTGAAAATTATGATTGCGCTCTGCATCGGGCTGGTCCTGGTCATTTTTTTCCAGTTTGATCTAGGCCGATTTTTGTCGTTGGAATATGTGCAGTCTCGTCTTTCTGCCCTGCAGACCTTCCGAAATGATCATTTTGCGCTGGCTTTAGCAATATATTTTCTGACCTACCTGCTGATTGCCGCTCTGTCCATTCCAGGTGCCCTGATCATCACTCTCACCGGCGGGGCCATTTTTGGTCTGATCTGGGGCACAGTACTGGCATCGTTTGCCAGTTCAATCGGTGCAACCTTAGCATTTCTGCTATCAAGAACACTGTTAAGAAACTGGGTGCAATCGCGCTTTGGCAATTACCTTGCCCCCATTAACCGAGGCATTGAACAGGATGGTAATTTTTATCTGTTCAGTATTCGTATGGTGCCTATTTTCCCGTTTTTTGTGGTCAATCTGCTTATGGGGTTGACTCCTATCGGAGTGATTCCTTTCTATTTGGTCAGCCAGATAGGGATGTTGCTGATCACGGCGGTTTATGTAAACGCCGGTTCCGAACTCGCGCAGATTACCTCCCTATCGGGATTGGTTAGCCCTTCAGTGATTCTATCCCTAGTGCTGGTCGGGGTCTCGCCCCTGGCGGCCAAGCTACTCATCAATGCTATCAAGAGAGCAAGAAAATGAAGTCTTTTCGCAAGCCCAGAAAATTTAATGCCAATGTGGTGATTATCGGTGGCGGCTCGGCCGGTCTGGTCGCCGCAATAATTGCCAGTGGCGCAAAAGCCGGAACTATTCTGATTGAAAAGCATAAAATGGGTGGTGATTGCCTGAATACTGGTTGCGTGCCGAGTAAGACCTTGCTACGCAGCGGTCGTATCATGTCATACCTGCGTCGGGCCCGGGAATACGGCATCAATGGAGCAGCAGGTAGCGTGGATTTTGCAGCAGTGATGGATCGTGTGCAGAGTGTGATCAAGATCATTGAACCCCATGATTCCGTGGAGCGATTTAGCGATTTGGGCGTGGATTGCATTAGCGGGGATGCGCGCGTCAGCTCGCCCTGGACAGTAGAAGTGAACGGCAGATCCATCAGTACCCGCGCCATTATTCTGGCTAGTGGTGGCAGACCGCTTGTGCCGCAAATTCCAGGCTTGGAGCAAGTGGACTACCTGACCTCGGATACACTCTGGTCCTTGCGGGAATTACCGAAGCGGATGCTGGTGGTTGGTGGCGGTCCGATTGGATGTGAAATGGCGCAGGCGTTCAGTCATCTCGGATCCAAGGTGGCTCAGGTCGATTTGGCATCGCGCATTATGCCGCGGGAAGATTCGGAAGTCTCTGAAACTGTCACCGCAAAATTTCGGGAACAGGGGATAAAGGTCCTGACCGGGTACCGGCCCATGCGGTTCTTCAAGGACGATAGCGGTTATATGATGGAAGCTGAAGGATTCAATGCCAAGGTTTGCTTGGGGTTTGATAAGGTGTTGTTGGCGATTGGCCGCAAGGCCAATGTGGAAGGACTAGGACTGGAAGCACTGGACATGCCACTGACATCTCAGGGCACAGTACAAGTCAATCACGCCATGCAAACAGCTTATCCGAGCATTTATGCCTGTGGCGATGTCGCTGGTCCCTATCAGTTCACTCACATGGCATCATATCAGGCTTTTTTTGCCAGTATAAATTCATTGATGGGAAGTTGGTGGCGGCTCAAGGCCAATTACCGTGCTGTGCCCTGGGCTACTTTCACTGACCCGGAAGTTGCCCGAGTCGGTCTTAGTGAAACCGAGGCAAGGGAACAGGGGGTGGCCTTCGAGGTAACCCGTTTCGATATGAATCATTTGGATCGCGCCCTGGCCGAGGGAGAGGCTCATGGGTTCATCAAGGTATTGACCGTGCCGGGTCGGGACCGAATTCTTGGGGTGACCATTGTGGGCCATCATGCCAGTGAGCTGATAGGTGAGTTTGTGCTTGCCATGACCCATGGACTGGGATTGAAGAAGATCGCTGCAGTCACACACATTTATCCGACCCTGTCGGAAGCCAACAAGTTTGCGGCCAATGCCTGGCGCAATGCCAGATTGCCGGAGAAGTATTTCCCTCTGATGGAAAGATTCTTTCGCTGGCAGCGTGGTCAGTAGCCTCAGACTGGCTGGGCTGTGTGACGAAAGGCTACATAGAGGCAGGTGCAGAAGAGGGCAACAAAGGCCAGCATGGACATTTCCGGAATGCTCAGTCCCAGCAGGCGGTACTGGACTTCCGCGCAATTGCCATCGCCTTTGAGCAGAAAATTCAGCACTTCAATGAACGGAAAGTTCTCATAAAGATAACCCAGTCCTGGCCCGCAGGCAGGGACCTGATCTTCCGGTAGATGCTGCAGCCAGATCTGGCGACCAGCGAAGTAGCTCCCAAAAATACACATTGAAGCTGCGCCGAAGGCGTACAGTTTCTGTCCCTGTGTGCCAGGATTGTGCAAGGCCGATACCAGACAGGTAAGGCCGCAGAGAATGACGAACACTCGCTGAGTAATGCATAGACCACAGGGCGACATCAACAACACATGCTCCATATAGAGTACTATGCCAATGGTAATGACCGTGACTAGAAACATAGCGAGGTTAATCATTCGGTTAACGGGCAACGATATTGTCATGGATTCTCTCCCAAACTTGCGATTGGTGATTTTACACTACCGCCCTAGTCTCGTAACACTTAAAGAATCAACTACTAGTCTTAGCGGCCTCCTCGCATAAATTTTTCTGGCTCACTACAGCGTATTGGCCGATAGCAGGCATTGCAGGCCGACCTAGGAGATGACTATGCTGTGCTGGACTAGGTTGTGGGTGTCTGCTATTTGCGGTTCCAAATCTCCAGGAACTCATCAAAACTTTGGGTGTCAGCTTCTTCAATTTCCTTTTGGCGCTGGTGCGATATAGCACTAGCATCGGCGAAATGTGCCATAACCTCATCATCAGGTCTGCAATTTTGCAAAGTTTTTTTGGCGGATTTTGAGAGATTCATGGCAAGTTCAAAAAAGGAAAGTTCCTGCTCTCGCATCTGTTTCAGCATACGACCAGAAGGTGTCAGGCTGGCATCGCGCACCTTGGCCTGCTGTAGCCGTACTGATTCGTTGTAGGTCTGGCTATGGTGAACCTGATCCAGCAAGGTGGCACTATGAGCCATGTCATCTAGCAATTGTTCCGCCCAGTCTCGTATACCCAGCATTTTGTCGCCCCGATTTAGTTGCAGCTCAGGATCACGACCCCGTTCTACCACCGCAGCCAGGTTGGTCGCCACTTCGAAAAACTCCCGCTGATCACAGCGTGCCGAGTCGCTAAGCAGACAATGCAACAGAAAGGTGTCCAGAAAACGAATATCCTGTGCGTCAATACCAACGGGTAGATAGGGATTAAGGTCAAGGGCACGCACTTCCACGTACTCAATGCCATATTTAATCAATGCATCCAGCGGTCGTTCACCGCTGTTGATTTTAGGTTTGGGGCGGATTGTGCTGTAGAACTCATTCTCCAGCTGTAACAAACAGGTGTTGATTTGCTGGTAATCCCCATCGCATTTTTGTCCCAGTTCATCGTACTCAGGGTAGGGTTCATACATAGCTTGGTAGAGACAGTCAACATAGGTCTGTAGTTCGTTATAACACACAAATAGCGATTCCTGAGCTTCGCTCTTGTAACCAAGATTTCCCATGCGCAGGCAAGTGGCTTCGGGAAGATATAGGCTGACTGCATCGAACTGCTGCAGGCCATGATTTCTACCTTCGACAAAACAGTTGCAGGCTGCAGGTGAGGCACCGAACAGATACACCAGCAACCAGGAATAGCGATGAAAATTACGAATCAGGTGCAAATACCTAGTGGTTTTGAAGTCCGACAAGGACTGGCTGTCACCGCAGAGCTGCTGGAACGGTTCCCAGAACTCTGCAGGCATTGAAAAGTTGTAGTGGATACCGGAGATGACTTGCATCAGACTGCCATAACGAACATGCAGACCGCGTCGATACAGGTTCTTAAGGCGACCGATATTTGAGTTGCCATATTCAGCTATGGGAATATTCACTTCGCTTGAGTGCGGGCAGGGCATGCTTGCCACCCATAGCAATTCGTTAGCGTCAAGGTTTTGAAGGCTGAAATGGTGAATATTCTTCAGCATGTCGAGACACTCATCTATATCGGTATGGACCGGTGTGATGAACTCCAGCAGAGCCTCGGCAAAATCAGTGGTGATGTAGGGATTCGTCAGGGCCGAGCCCAATGCAGCCGGGTGGGGGCCGTCAGAGATATAACCTTCCGGTGAGACCCGCAAGCTCTCCTTTTCGATTCCCCTTCTGATCAGACCCCAGCTTCGATCAAATTCGGGTAGACCATAGTGCTTGAGGCTTTCGTAGTATTGTTTGGTCAATCTGTTTTACCGTGCCCGATTCTTGCAAAGATAGCAGGGGATAGATTTGTCCGGCACATTCGAACAGCGACTGCACCAGTTTGCGATAATAAACGAATCAGGAGGTTTTTGACCTGTGTGCAAAATACTGATCTTTGGTATTGGCAAGCCCGATCATCCATGCTGTAATTTTATCTGCTTGAAAATGAAGAAGTGGTTAATGGATGAACATCATCCGTGTATTGTAGATACGTCATCTGTCATTTTGTAATGAGGAGTTAATTTTTTGTCTGTTTGTCAGCCTGCCAAACCAGAAATCATATCCACAATCGGTTACGACTTTAGGCTTCTGGGTTTAGTTTGAACAAAAACACTAGTAGCAGCAGAGAGTTTTCTAAGGGCTAAGTCTTTTGGCCTGACGCAATTCCATTCCTTTATCGTCAATGATTTCGGTCAATGCCACCTGAGGCTTATTAAAGCAGTTTGGTTCACTTGATTCAATTGATTTGATGTTTTCTTTGGTATCAAATTCTCTCTCCTGATCAGGACCCAACAGGGGGTTTCTGTTTAAATCGGGTAATAAGACGTCGCTGCTTCTTGTTGGGCTTGCCGGGTGTAGGCCATGGTTTTGGTTGTGCCTTGCGTTGTACTGCCAGTTCTTCTCGCTGTTTAATGCTGGCCTCGGTTTCCTCATAGAGCAACCGTGCCTGTGGTGCTTCCCGCCGCTGTTCACTGAGGGCTTTGACCACTACAGTTCTGGTATCAAAGCCCTGCCGCAGGGAGATGATCATTCCCGGCACAAGTTCCTTGCCGGGTTTGCTGCGGGCACCGTTACACTGTACTTTCCCGCCTGCAATCGCCTTCTTGGCCATAGACCGAGTTTTGTAAAACCGAGCTGCCCACAACCACTTGTCAAGGCGAACCTTGGAACTAACGGTGGTTATTGACTTGCTGGTGAAGGTGGCTCTGCTCATTGAGAATCAACCGCGGGCGGGTAATAGTTGCTCAAAGTCCTGCACCTGAGGGAACTCGCCTGCTGCCACAGCAGGCAGCTGGCTATCCGGCTGGCTAATGGCCCATAAGTGGGCTATGCCTTGCCGCTTTGCCTCGCGTAACACACTCAGATTGTCGTCGAACAGGGCAGTGCGGGCCGGATCATAGGGTTCCACGGCCTTGAGGTTTTCCCAGAAGCCCCTGTTCTCCTTGGCCAGTTTCAGGCTGTGAGAACTGATGCACTGGTGAAAATAATCGCGGATGCCCGCATGTTTCATTTTTAGGTCAAGACTGATGGGGTGAGCATTGGTTACCAGTACCAGCCGCTTGTCAAGTTGCTTCAGAGCCTGGAGTAGATGCTCCACATTGGGACGCACAGTTATCTTGTGAGTGATACCGAGTTTTAGTTGAGGGATGTTGAGACCGAACTCAGCCTGCCAGTAATCAATGCAATACCATTTCAGGGTGCCATGCACATCCGAATATTTCTGGCGCACAAACTGTTCGGCCTCCGCTTCGCTTACATCATACTTTTTACTGTAGTGGTATGGCACCAGTTTCAGCCAGAAATAATTGTCAAAATGCAAATCCAGTAATGTCCCGTCCATGTCAAACATGACAGTGTCAATGGTGGACCACGGTAGCATGACGCAGGACCTTCGCTGAGTGAATTCACAAGAACAAATTCCGATAATAGAGTAAAATTACCAGCAATGCTTTACTTGAAAATGTTTCCAGTGAGGAAACAGCAAGTCCATGCAAGCCCTTTTAGAGTCAATAAGATTTGTCGCTGCCGCCGCCGGGCAAGAGGTTCTCACTCTCTACCAAGCTTCCGGGGCAGACACCATTAGCCTGAAGGATGACTCCACGCCGCTTACGTTGGCCGACATCCGAGCCAACAGACTGATTACAGAGCAGTTGCATGGGTTGGACAGGTCTATCCCCATACTCAGTGAAGAGACTGAACGACCCGCCTGGGATATACGCAGAAACTGGCAAAGGTTCTGGCTGGTTGATCCGCTGGATGGCACCAAGGAGTTTATCAATCGCAATGGTGAGTTCACAGTCAATATAGCTTTGATTGAGGCCGGTGAGCCAGTGCTGGGTGTGGTACATGCGCCCGTGATTGATATGACCTATTACGGGGGTACAGCTGTCCGATATGCCTGGAAACAGTCGGGAGCAGAAGTTCCGAAAACAATTCAGGTCTCCGATGTGGACCCCGATTTTGCCAGCTTGCGGATCCTCACCAGCCGTAGTCATCACAGCAAGAGGGAAGGCCGACTGCTGGCTTATCTGCAGAGTATGTATCCCGATCTTAAGCTGGAATCAAGGGGCAGTTCCCTCAAAATTTGTCAGGTAGCGGAAGGCAGTGCCGACTTGTATGCACGCTTAGGGCCTACCAGCGAATGGGACACAGCGGCAGCACATGCTGTGCTACGGGCCGCTGGTGGTGAGGTAGTGGCCACTGATTTCAAGCCATTGCGTTATAATCAGCAAGATAATCTGCTTAACCCAAACTTTCTGGTGCTCGGAGATACTGACTATGACTGGAAGTGTTTACTGTCACCAGCTCTGCCCTGATTCAGGTTGATAGTTTATACAAAAAAACGCTGACTATCCTGTCTTGAGTATGTCTTGCTTGTGTGAAGGCACCATGACAATGCATTGAAGCTCATCCGATTCATCAAGACATCCCTGAAGGTATCTCGCTGTTCGAGGTTGAGGTACGGCTCATTAGTCCCCAGGAAAGATTGTTGTGCATCAATCTTATGCCGGAGGGAGTGCGATTAAGGAAAATCCGGGCACTGTGTCATATTCCGTTTGATTCCCATTGTAGATAGCCCGCGATGGTACCATTGCGCGCGATCGCACCGTCCTTGGCCTGCGGCTCTGGTGCCGCAGCACCGCTGAGCACCTCCCGCAGTGTGGTGGTAACGAGCGATTCCTGGCCGATTTTCAAGATACAGGGGTCGAGCTGGGAAAAGCCAAGTTCAGTCTGATGGCTGCGGACGATGACCGCCGGGTTACGCTCGGCAAGCGCGCGAGCGGCGGTAGCGGCGTTGAACCCCAGGATCTCTGGAATAAGCTCGACCTAGAACCAGGTGATCGGATTCTCAGTTGGGTCAGCGACCGGGACAGCCCGTACCCCCTCAATTTCGTTCAGGACCGCCATCCAGTTCTCGACGATTCGCTCCCCGGCGGCGCGGATGTCAGCGTGGTCCCGAGTTTCCCATGCCTTGAGAGCGGCGATGGCACCGAAGATGCTCTCCTTACCGATTTTCATGTTGCGCCCGATGCCGATGTTTTGCAGGTAGGCAGCGCGGATGAGGTCCCGACAATCGGCCATAATCCCGACGGTCGGGCCACCGAGAAATTTATGGCCGGAATAGACCATGGCATCGGCACCCGACGCCAGAAAGCCATGCAGATCGTAATCCGAAGCCGCGTCAACTATAACGGGAACCTCAGCATCGTGGCACAAGGTAACGAAACGTCGCAGTGGACATTGGCCGTAATGCACGGTGTGGTGGTAAACCACATACAGGCCCGCCGCGACGTTCCGGCCACATTGATGAGAGGTCGCAGGCCTTGCGTCTCATGCCAAGGCGATTGCCATGGAGAATCGTTGGCTGTCATCGCTTTCAGGCAATCTCCGCCAGTCTCACGCAGGCAGCCTGGCGTCCCGGTCCCCATTGTGCGAGGGTGGGCATGGCATCGGCGCAAGCGGTTGCCGCGTGCGACAGCGGGTGCGGAAAACACAACCCGACGGTGGTGCTAGCGGTGAGGGCGCATCGCCTTTCAGCAATTCCCGCACCTGCGACGCGCTTGGGTTGGGTACCAGTACTGCCTTGAGCAGGGCGCGTGTATAGGGGTGGGCGGGATGCCTGTAAACCTTTTCCGTGGCACCAAACTTGACCAAGTGCCCAAGGTACATTACCGCCGTCAGGTCGTAGAGATATTGGACCACCGATAGGTCATGGGAGATAAACAGCAGGGATGCCTTGAGGCGGTAGCGGATTTCGAGTAGCAGATCGAGCACCTGCGAACGAATTGACGCGTCAAGCGCGGAAACGCTTTCGTCGGCGGTTATTAAATCCGGATTGAGGGCTAGTGCCCTGGCGATACCAATGCGTTGCCTTTGTACGCCGGAGAATTCATAGGGATGGCGGCTCATGTCGTAGAATAGCCTTGCATTACATCTTGAAATAAAGAAAGTATGAATATTAAATGTGAACCTGATTCTTCGGTAATGTAATGGACATGCTTGGGTACTACTCATTAAGGATATCGAGATGAAAAAACCGTTGCTATTGCTGATAGTGTTGTTGGCAGCTTGCGGGGAAGGTCTTACTCTGGAAAATTCTGTCGATGAGGCTGAGGCCGGGTTGCCAGAGCTGACAGAGACGGAAAGACTCACGGTCTGGCTGGATCAGCAATTCAATCAACAACTGGATTTCAGCCCGCAGATGCGCAGTGTGCTTGGACAAAAGACCGGATATCACCAGCTGGATAATGCCACCTTGGAGGCCGAACAGAAAATCCTGGACTGGCAACGACATTCGGTTGCCAGCATGCACAATGATTTTGATTACGCTAACTTGACTGAGGATGGCAAGTTATCTTGGGATATGTGGGAATATGCCCTGCAGCAGGCCGAGGCAGCCTTCCCCTACCGTCAATACCGTTATTTTTTTGGTCGTGGTGGTCCTCACGCCAGCTTGCCCAGTTTTATGATCAGTTTTCACCTTATTGAGAGCGTCGGGGACCTGCAGGCCTATATCGCCAGACTCAGGGAAATCGACCGGGTATTGGCTGAGTTACTGGAGCGAACTCGCCAGCAAGCCGAGCAGGGTATTCGACCACCCCGATTCAGCTACAGATATGCGCTGACTGAAATCGGTCAGGTAACGTCGGGTGTGCCTTTTAATTCCAGTGACGAGTCTCCCAATTCTCCGATTTGGTCTGATTTGCAGACCAAGGTCGGCAATCTGGTGCAAAGTGGTTTGCTTAATGATGATGAGGCGCAAGTGTACCTGGAAGAGGCCCGGGAAGTGCTAGCTGGGGAGGTAATGGTTGCCTATCAGGAGATTCGTCAGTGGCTGGAACTTGATATCAACAATACAACCTCAGAGCCACAGGGTGTCTGGGCACTGCCCAACGGAGACGGCTATTACCGGCAACGCCTAAGCCAAATGACCACCCTCGAGTTGACGGCAGATGAAATTCACAACATTGGCCTGGACGAGGTAGAGCGGCTGCTTGCAGAAATGGAAGCGGTGAAGAAGAGTACCGGGTTTGCAGGCACATTGCAGGAGTTTTTTGTCTTTGTAAGGCAAGATAAGCAGTTCTTCTTCCCCGATACTGAGCAGGGCCGCCAGGACTACCTGAATATCAACAACGAATATCTGAAAAGGATCAATGAAAAACTCCCATTGTTTTTTGGCAGATTGCCCAAAGCCCCTCTGGTAGTGCGGCGAGTGGAATCTTTTCGTGAACAGCCGGGTGCTGCCCAGCATTACCGTCAGGGTTCTCCCGATGGTTCGCGGCCGGGTGTGTTTTACTCCCATATGTCCGACATGTCGACTTTGGCCAAATGGCAGATAGAAGACATTGCCTACCACGAAGGCAATCCCGGACATCACATGCAGATCTCTATCCAGCAGGAGCTGACGGATGTGCCGCGCTTTCGTACACAGTACCGCACTACAGCCTATACTGAGGGTTGGGGACTTTATGCCGAATTCTTGGCCAAGGAGATGGGTGGCTACCAGGATCCCTATTCAGAATTTGGTCGGTTGGCCGGCGAGATCTGGCGGGCGGTACGGCTGGTGGTGGACACCGGCATTCATGCTCGGCAATGGTCCGAGGAGCAAGCAGTAGAGTTTTTTCTAGAGAACTCACCGATACCGGAAGGAGCCGTGCGTTCAGAAGTGCAACGCTATTTTGCGAATCCCGGTCAAGCCACTGCATACAAGATCGGCATGTTGAACTTTCAGCAGGCCCGGACCGAGGCCGAAGCTTCGCTAGGCGAAGCTTTTGATTTGCGTGAATTTCATGATGTGGTGTTGGGTGCCGGTGCCGTACCGATGCCGATTTTGCATGCACGAGTGCAACGTTGGGTAGAGAAAAAGCTGGCACTCTGAAGTGCTCTTCGGAAAATTCTGACCTATGGCCACATCAAAATTGTTGTCCCAAGCTCTGTTGCTTCTCATTGCCTTGTGTGGCGTCAATCTGTTGCTTACGGCAGAGACTCTAAATCTGGCAACACCTGAGGAAGTCGGTCTGTCTGCTGATGCGCTGCAGCGAGTTACAGAGCGACTACAACAGCATGTGGACGAAGGAGAAATTGCCGGCGTTGTGGCGGCTGTGGCTAGGGATGGTAAGCTAGTCTACTACGAAGCATTGGGGCAATTGAATCGGGAACAGAAACTGCCCATGCCAAGGGATGCGCTATTTCGCGTCTATTCCATGACAAGACAGGTGACCAGCTTAGCTGTACTGCAGTTGTATGAGCAGGGTGCTTTTGAGTTGAATGATCCGGTTACCAGCTATCTGCCCCAATTCACAGAACAAAAGGTATTGATTGAACCGCAGAGCACTGACATCAGTCAGGTGCGTCAGCGAAATGGCGACATCACCATTGCTCATTTGCTCACGCATACTTCGGGTTTGGGCAGTAGGAACTCGCGTTTGTACAGGGAGCAGGAGGTCCGGGATAGGAATATCTCTCTGGACCAAATGGTTAATAACGCCGCAAGGATTCCACTGTTTCATGACCCCGGCACGAGTTTCCGTTACGGTATTCATGCCACTATTCTTGGCAAGCTGGTGGAGGTATGGTCCGGCCAGTCTTTTGAGGATTATTTGCAGAAGAATATTTTGGAGCCTTTGGAGATGCACAGCACTATGTTCTGGGCATCTGGTGACAATCAGCGACGTCTTGCTGAGCTCTATCAACCGACAGAAGGTCAGTTGTTACCTCATCGTATTGAAGCGGTACCCTGGACACAGCGACCGATTTTGATCGAAGGTGGAGTGGGACTGTTGTCCAGCGTGATGGATTATGTCAATTTCTCCCAGATGATTCTTAATAATGGTGTCTTCGAGGGCCGCCAGATTCTTCAACCGGAAACGGCTACCCTCATTTTTGAAAATGCGGTACCTCGGCAGGCCATGCCGATTGGCGAGAGCGGATACTGGCGGGGTTCGGGCTGGACTCTCGGCGGGTTCAACTTGGTCTTGGACCCCGAGACTTACAGCTGGCCAGTATCTACAGGCACTATCTGGTGGGATGGTTCAGCCGGCACTCGGTATTTTATTGATCCCCAGCAGAATCTGATCATGGTCATTATGGCCCAAGTGTCGCCGTCCCAGGGTGGCGGTTTTCGGGAAAACTTTTCGCGCTTGGTGGATGCAGCCATCATGGAGCGGCGTTAGTTTCGACGCGTAAAGATAGCTTCTACAAAACTTGCTGTCAGATCTGAACGGCGAAAATTACTGGTATGCATTTGCAGTTTCAGAACCTTGCTCAACGCCAGGAGTATATACCACTGGTTATTCGCTGGTGGCACAGTGTCTGGAGTGAGCGTATGGGCTCAGATTTCCGTTCGCTTGAAATTCACTTGCATCGGTTGCTGAAGCGCAAGGACTTTCCGGTACACATGCTGGCCTTGCAGGATGAACAACCAGTAGCCATAGCTGTAATGAAGTTGCATGAACTTGAGAAATTATTTCCAAAACGACGTTATTGGCTTGGAAGCGTTTTTGTGGAGCCAAGTTGTCGGGGAAGAAAGTTGGGTTCGAGCATTACTCAATACATAGTTGAACTGGCTCAATCAAGGGGTTTGCCGCACTTGCATTTGCAAACCCAGAATCTTAGCGGGGGATTGTATACCTCTCTTGGATGGAAGCCATTGGAAAGGCTTACGGTCTATGGTGAGGAGACTTTGCTTATGGTCAAGCAACTGGGCTAAATGGTCTGGGTTAGCCCTTGAATCATCTCTATGCGGGCAAGAGCATATCGGTAAAAGGTTACCAGCATTACATTGGGACTGATTAGGTACATCAGCATTAAAATTCAGGCGTTGTCAGAGATTCGAGTCTGGGTGTGATATCAAGTGACTGATTCCTGCCCTACGGCTCAAAAAAGGTAAAGATTATTAAAGGCCTAATAGTATCCCCCGTTTGCTTCACTCTTTTTGCAGAAAGTTAGCGAATAATCATAGGGATGAAATATATTCGAGGTAAATATTCCATGGAAAAACCACCGAGCTATGACGAGCTAAAAAAGAAGTATGATGAGAACAAACATGCTTTCAAACAGGACTTCAGTCATCGCATTAGACGTGCTTTGAGTTGGATTAAGCGCGCCAAAGATACAGATGATAGTGATGGAAAATATATTTTTCTATGGATAGCTTTTGATGCTCTTCATGCAGATACTAATTGTGAGAGAGGAAAAGAATTTAAAATCCGAGAATCATTTTTAACGGATATTGTGACTAGGGATGCACAAAATATAATTAAAGGTTATCTGAAAAAATTCTCTATCCTTATACAAGATTTAATGGGAAATCGATTTATATTCAGGCGGTTTTGGGATTCTCAACACGGACTAAATAGTTATAAAAGTTGGGAATCTCATTTTGAAAATGACAATGTTTATTTTCACAAAATGATGAAAGGGCACAACATAGAGAAAGCATTAATAAAGATTTTCAGAAGATTAAATGTACTGAGAAATCAGTTAGTCCATGGTGGAGCAACATGGGATAGTAACTGGAATCGAAATCAAGTTTGTGATGGAACTAAAATTCTTGATTCTTTGGTGCCAGTCTTTGTTAGTGTCATGATGAGCAATCCAGATCAGGATTGGGGCAAGCCTTGGTATCCTGAAATATCGAAAGATGTACCTTACAGCGGGTTTAATGCTCCTCACCATAGACCAACGACACTAAAGAAGAAGACTCATCATGATTTACCAAGTGCTCACAGGTCCCCAGAGCGGATACAACTGGACCGGGCAAGTTATGTCTTGGAGGAGAAGGTATCGCACCAGCTGCAAACTGCCGTGCATGCAGCCAAAGAGGATATGTACCGCAAAGGCAAACTGGATGAAAACCTATTTGACCAACAACAAAGTCGCTGCTACACCCTTGCTGTCGTCTCGGCAGAGCTGAAAGCAGCGCAAGTTCTGTTGGAGCATGCCAAGACATCTCCACAGGCTCCGCTGCTTGCTCCCTGCGCCCTCGGATTCTGTGTTGAGACTATCAAATCAATCCTTAGCAGTTTTGTAACTGAAGGTGCGATGCTTGGTTTGGATTCGCAAGAGGTTCGGGCACTCTTGGCTGATGATGATTTGAATGACTTGCTGAAGTCAGCCGATGGATTTGAGCAGCTGGCTACACGCTGTATTGAGGCTGGCATCACTTGTCTTGAATCAGGCTTGGATGAAAGCTATGAGCAAGTGCGCAGTAACTTCCAGCGCTTTGCCGAGGCTGATGTGGCACCATTGGCAGAAGCAATTCATCGACAGGACCAGGATGTACCCGACACCCTAATTGAAACTGCTGCTAATCTGGGATGCTTTGGGACCTGTATTCCCGAGCGATTTGGTGGTTTGCAGCCGGATGAAAAGCCCGACAGCATGAGCATGATTATTGTGACCGAGGAGCTTTCACGCGGTTCCCTTGGTGCGGCGGGCAGTCTGATTACCAGGCCTGAAATAGCTGCTCGTGCTCTGCTGGCTGGCGGTACACAAGAGCAACAACAAACCTGGTTGCCTATGCTGGCCAGTGGTGAAAAACTGTGTGCGATTTCCATCACCGAACCGGATACCGGTTCTGATGTTGCAGCAGTATCCTTGCGTGCCAGTGCCTGTGAGGGTGGTTGGTTGCTCAATGGCAGCAAAACCTGGTGTACCTTTGCAGGCCGTTCGGAATTGGTCTTAGTGCTGGCCCGTACCGGTCAGGATCCCAATGGGCATCGGGGTCTGAGCCTGTTTCTGGTGGAAAAACCGACTTTTAAGGGACATGAGTTCAGCCATAGTCAACCTCAGGGAGGTGTATTTAGCGGTAAAGCGATTGCAACCCTTGGTTATCGCGGTATGCATTCCTATACCCTATTTTTTGATGACTATTTTGTGCCGACCGAGGGCTTACTTGGCGGGGCTGAGGGTCAGGGCAAGGGTTTTTACTACACCATGGCGGGCTTTGCTGGTGGCAGACTGCAAACCGCAGCCCGTGCCACCGGGCTTATGCAAGCCGCTTTTGATGAGGCCTTGCAGTACACCGCCCAGCGGAGGGTTTTCAACCATACATTGGGAGACTACCAGCTGACCCGACTCAAACTGTCGCGAATGCTAGCCACGATTACTGCCTGTCGCCAGTTCAGCTATGCCGTGGCCAGATTAATGGATGCGGGTAAGGGGCAGATGGAGGCCAGTCTGGTGAAGCTGTTTGCCTGCCGGGCTGCTGAGTGGGTAACCCGTGAAGCCATGCAACTACATGGTGGAATGGGCTATGCGGAAGAAACGGCGGTGAGTCGGTATTTTGTTGATGCGAGGGTGCTTTCGATTTTTGAGGGTACAGAGGAGGTCTTGGCTATCAGGGTCATTGCCAAGGAGATGATGGAACAACACAACAGTGCGGGCTTTGCATTATCGTCAAGATGATTTCAGCTTATAAGGGAGCACTCCCACTACCTAACCAAGGACCGATAACCCGTTATGGACTGAGTTCTAGTTGCCACAAAGGGCTTCAGTAGTTGCAGAGATACAAGCAAATATCCTCGGAGAAAGATCCGCAAAAGGTGAGTGGCGTATGTTCAAGTTGCCGATCAAGATATCTCCACAGCATTTGTCAAGCGACCTTTTCTCTTTATTTCAAATCTGACTAAATCGTTGCCAGCTTGCTTAATTTGATAAGTAAATGATAAGTTTATATGTGAGATCTTATATTTATATATATAAATATTTGTATTTTGTATGCATGAAAATAGAATCTGTTTAAAAAAGCAAGTTTTGTATACCTGACCTAATAAATAGCTTTAATTTGAGATTAAGTACTAACTTATGAATAGATAGTTAGTTTATTGTAGCTGATCAACAATAATTTTTAGCATTGCCATGCAACAGATTGGTAAAATATAAAGATAGATTGTATTCGAGAATTGGCCACAAATTTGCAATTGTATTTTGTTGCATTTGGTTAATGACTCCTGTCATATCCAATGCTCAATATGGAATGACTGATTACATCAGCTTTGCTCGGCAACAACGATGCCTAATAAGCATTAATGCCAAATCTGAAAAGAGTTGCTTGATGTGACTTTTCCTTACAAGTGAATTAAACAATGCCAGACTATTCTCATCAATCATTTTGCTGTATGTCGAGACTCCCATAATCCTTATGCAAAATCTGCTAGAAGGCTTACGCATTATGGAAGGCAGTGCCTTTATCGCTGCACCTTCCGGTGGCATGACACTGGCGCAACTTGGTGCTGATGTCATTCGCTTCGATCAAATTGGTGGTGGTATCGACTATCATCGCTGGCCTGTCAATACCGAAGGTAAAAGTCTGTATTGGCACTGTCTGAACAAGGGCAAGCGGTCCATTGCTGTTGATTTTCGACAGCCCCGGGGGCGGGAATTGCTGACTGATCTAATAACCGCCACAGGTGATAATGCCGGTATCTTTCTGACCAACTTTCCGGCGCGGGGCTGGCTTGCTGATGAGGTCCTGCGCAGAAAGCGGGAAGATTTAATTTACCTGAATCTGACTGGTGACCGCCACGGTGGTACGGCACTGGATTACACGGTAAACAGTCGAGTCGGTCTGCCATTTCTGAGTGGCGACGGAGTCAAGCCAATCAACAATCCTTTCCCTGCCTGGGATGTGATCGCAGGTCAGCAAATCGCCCTTGGGCTACTGGCTGCTGAGCGACATCGCCGCCTGAGTGGAGAAGGACAGTTTATCCGATTGGCATTGGCCGATGTGGCTATGGCCACACTGGGACATCTCGGTTACCTTGCTGAAGTCCAGATCAATCAACAGGGAAGAAAGCCGATGGGTAATCATGTGTTTGGTACCTTCGGTCATGATTTTCAGTGCCGGGACGGTGGCCGTGTGATGGTGGTAGGTGTAAGTCCCAATCAATGGCAGGCACTGGTCAAGGTAACGCAGTCAGAACAGATAATCCACAAACTGGAGGAGGAACTAAATCTGGATTTTGATCAGGAAAGCCAGCGGTTTGAGGCTCGGGAAGCTATTAGAGTCATTTTTGCCAAATGGTTTGAAGCCAGAGACTTTGAAGAAGTTTGTTTGGCCCTTAACACTGCGGGTGCGTGTTGGGGGCCGTATCAGACTATTGAGCAACTTGTGAAGAGCGATGCCGATTGTTCTGTGGAGAATCCCCTATTTCAAAGCATTGATCAGCCGGGGATTGGTCGCTATGTGGTGCCGGATCAGCCATTGGATTTTGGAGCGAGAATGCGGGAGACTAATGCGCCGGCACCCTTGCTGGGCCAGCACACCGATGAAATACTCAGTGATCTGCTGGGGCTAAGCCAAGCCGAAATAGGTGGCCTCCATGATGCCAACCTTGTGGCTGGGCCTTAAGATGTCTGGTCGGCAAACGGGCTGCGATACTCAGGTTATCCAGCCTCCCGCCAGAGGCAGGATCTGACCTACCATGTGCGTGCAGTTATCACTGGCCAAGTAAGCAGCCAATTCGGCAGTTTCCGCTGCGGCAGCGACTTTTTGAGTCGGTAAGTTTCGATTAAGGTGGTCAACAAATTTTGCCTCATTAAGCAACTGATCAGGATAATAAGTGTCGTTGTTAATGTAGTTCTGAGCAATGGCGTTGATCTGTATATTGGACCGGGCCAGTTCCATGCCAACCGCCTTTATGAATCCGTTCTGTGCACTTCTGGCTGCACAGTAGGATGCATGGTTGGGAACACCTTTCAAAGGGGCGGCACTGGTGATTGCAATAATTTTTCCCGACTGACGGTCTAGCATTTGTGGAGTTACAGCACGCACCAGATACATCAGTGGATGCACCAGGCAATCGAACAAATAACTCCAGTCCTTGTTGTCGATACTCTGCACTGGCGAGGCCCTTGGTGTTTCTGCCAGATTGGCTACCAGGATATCGATCTCACCTGCTGACTCAATTAGTTTTTCGCACTCGTTTTGGGATTGCATTGGGTAGTTGCCGGTGATGATCCGAAAGCCCAGTTCTTCAAACTTTAGTTGTATCGCCACGCCCATGTAGCGGTCGACACAAGTGATTAATACGGTTTTTTGGCTCATGATTTTGTGTCCTTGGCGGAGTCAATCAAATTATCCATAAATCGCTGCAACACCTCATAGGGCTGAGATCCCACAACCACCAGGTCATTGGCATAAAATGTCGGTACGCTGTTGATGCCCAGTTGTCGGGACCGTTGCCAGTCAGCATCCACGGAATCCTTGAACAGTCTTTGTTCCAAAACAGCCCTAGCCTCAGCAGGATTCAGACCAATATTTTCGGCAATAGTGAGTAGGCAATCAATATCATGAAGGTTAATTTTGTCAACAAAGTAAGCACGAAAAAGGGCAATATGGATGGCATCACCCTTGGGCTGAGATTCAGCCCATTTACCCAATTCCTGGGCCAGCCTGCTGTTAAAGGTATGGCTGCGCTCGCTGTAGGGCAACCCGGCTTCGGCCATCAGCGATTGCATTCGTTGTTGCATGGGTCCAATATCCTTGCCAGCGAACAACTCAACCAAGGGTAGGCCCTCAGGTGGTGTCTGCGGATGCAGGGGAAAGTGAACCCAGCGAACAGACAAGGGGTAATTTGCCTTTAGTTTTTCAATACTCACGGTACTGAGGTAGCACCAGGGTCAGATGTAGTCGCTAAAGACTTCCATTATAAGTTCGTTCATGAGTTTGCCTCTGTTGATAATTGAGACTGGACAGGGTAACAGAGAACAGCAGACAGGTCAGAACCGTTGCATTCCTTCTGTTAAACCAAAAACCGTAATATAACGATTGGTGATAATTATAGGCACAATGGTTGAGATGGCATGTTCAGCCTGAGTTGGTTGGAGAATCACCATTTGGATTTATTTAAGTCCCTGTTTCGTAATATAGAGCACTGCGAAGCCCACACATAGGTTATACTATTCACGAATTGAATGGTCCTGACCTTAGCTTGGTTGCCATAGGGCATTAGGAGAGGAAACAGGATAATAATCAGAAAAACCTTTAAAAGGGGAGACCAATGCTAAATCTATTTGCAAAGATGACCGTAGTGGGTTGCCTGCTTCTTTCAAGTTTATCTGGTGTTGCGCAGGATGAACCGCTGGCGGTCATGGTTCCGGGAGGTGGCGACTACAGCTACTCGGTTTCACTGAAGTCGGAACAGGCGCAACGTTTCTTTGATCAGGGTCTTCGCATGGCCTGGGGTTTCTATTTTCCAGAGTCCATTGCTTCCTATCAGGAAGCGTCAAGACTGGAACCGGATCATCCCATGCCTTATTGGGGAATGGCTCATGCCATCGGTCCTAACCCCAATAGTCGCTATAACAATATGCCGGACGATCCTATGGGTACAGGCTTGGATGCCATACGCAAGGGTCTCGAACTGGCCAACAACGGTACGGAAAAGGAGCGGGATCTGGTCAACGCCATGTTTGTACTTTACAACAAGGATGCCATACCAGATAACCGGGAAAGGGATTTGGCCTATCTTGATGCCATGCGTCAGTTGGCGCAAAAATACCCAGATGATGCAGATATTCATACTGTGTTCGCAGAGTCTTACATGAACTCTTCCCGTTGGGATTACTGGAATCTTGATGGTACGGCCAAACCAGGTACAGCCGAAGCCAAAGCAGCACTTGAGAAAGCAATGACGCTGGAGCACGATCATCCTGGAGCCAACCATCTCTATATCCATCTGATGGAAATGTCAGCCCAGCCCGAGCTGGCCATGCCCTCAGCCCAGAAGCTGGAAGCCACAATGCCTATCAGTGGACATATGGTCCACATGCCAGGCCATATCTATCTCCGAGTGGGTGAGTATGAAAAGGCCATCGACATCAATGTAAGATCGCAGATCGTAGATGACCAGTTCGCTGAAATATGGGGTGATACCAATCTTCCATACATTGGTACCTATCCGCTCTCACATAAGGGCCATAAGGCCCATGCACTTGACTTCGTTCGTTATGCCAATATGTTGCAGGGCAACTACCAGGCATCTTCGGAAGCGGCCTCCCTCAATGCGACCACTGTCGATCCGCACAACCGTCGTGGACCGAAAGTAATAGCTCATGAATGGGTCATGGATAAGGTGTTCGGTCAGTGGGACAAAATTCATGCAAATCATGAGACCAACAGTGCCAAGGCCGCCACCCCTTACCACCGAGGTATTTGGAGTTTTGTCATGGGCAGCGCTCATGTGGCCAAGGCTCATCTGGAAGCTGCCGAGGCCGAGTTGCAGAATATCCGTGAGCAAATTGCTGCTGAAGATGTAGACCAGCCCAATGTAGGGCCAACACCTGCTTCCCATGTCCTAACCTTGGCTATGCATGCCCTTTGGGGTGAGATTGAAGAGGCCAAGGGTAATCTTGATGCAGCGATAATGCATTATGGCCATGCGGTTGAGTATCAGGAAAACCTCAACTATACCGAGCCACCGGACTGGAATCAGTCCATGCGGTTGTACCTAGGTGCAGCTCTGTTGGAGGCGGGTCGGGCTGCCGAAGCTGAAGATGTTTACCGACAGGATCTGGAATGGAGTCAGCAGAACGGCTGGGCCACCTTTGGTCTGTATCAGGCCCTTGAGGCTCAGGGTAAAGAGCAGGAAGCAAATATCACCAAGCGCCAGTTTGAATCACAGTGGAGGAATGCGGATATCAAGCTGAACCGTTCCCGTATCTACTAGACTTGCCAGAGAATCCGGTGTTGAGACCGCATTTTCATGGATAATTCGGCTTAGAGAAAATGCAGGAATGGCGGTCCTCAATGACATGATATGACAGAAGTGCAGTTCATCGACTATAGGAAATATAGGATATTGATTGGACTTCATCAAGTTCTCATAGCAATTGATCCGTAGTACAGCTCGATAAGGATTTGTCATTAGTTGGCAAGTGGCACTGAAGTTAAAATTTATTGGTAAACTCACGGTGTCACTCTCAGTGAAAAAGCTGGTTTAGCAATTCTGTTCGGTGCTCGCCCTCTAATTGAGATGGACTTGTTGGAGAATACAGATATTCCATTTTATTTATCATCATCATTTTGACAACAACAGTCGGGGTGTAGCTCAGCCTGGTAGAGCACTGTCTTCGGGAGGCAGGGGTCGGAGGTTCAAATCCTCTCATCCCGACCATTGCATAAAAACCATCAAGTGCAATGAATTACGTTAATTCATTCTACAAATTTCTTATTGGGGTCAGCCTCGGCCTATCATCCGGTCTGTTTGCTGTTGCGGAATCGAATGAAGAACTTCTGTTTACGGCAGTGCAACCCGAGCTTTTTGCCGCACCCTTTGCCCAGTCGAACGCTTGGGGCGACTTTGACAATGATGGTGACCTTGATTTATTGGTAGTGTTTCTTGATCGTGCTGTGCGCCTATATGAAAACCTTGGCGTGGGTGGCTTTGTTGACATTGCAGATACCCTGAATCTGCCAACTGGTGGTAATCCTCGCTCCGTGGCTTGGGCCGATTATGATAGTGATGGTGATCAGGATATTTATATTGCATATGCGGATGGTTCCACCGCCAACAAATTGCTGGAAAACAGAATGGAGTCCGGGAAGGTGGGTTTTGAGGATGTTGCTACCAGCCGTGGAGTGAATTTTACGGGCATCGTACGGCAGCTGAACTTTATCGATTTCGATAATGACGGGGATCTTGATTTGCATCTGGCATTGCGTAATGCTCCAAACCTTTTATATGAAAATCAGAACTCACACTTCAAGAATCAGGCCAGTAATTGGGGATTTTTTGAGCCCAGACGTACTGTAGGCAGTTGCTGGTTCGATATGGATGAAGATGGCGACCTTGATGTCTTCACGGCCAACCAAAACGGAGATCGGGATGGCATGTACCGCAATGATGGTGAGTACTTCACCGATATTGCCATAGCCCTGGACATGGATCAGTCGAGAAGGCCACTTACAGATGGTGGTGTGGGATGCGCCATAACTGACTTTGATAACGACGGAGACCTGGACCTGTATGTAGCGGAATACGGTGATGATTCACTTTTTCGCAATAATGGCGATGGCAGCTTCACGGATGTGGCAAAGGAAGTTGGTCTGGCGGTACATGACCATATTGTGACTGGTGTTTGGGGTGATGTGAATAACGACGGATTGCCCGACTTATATGCTGTGGGCTATGTCAATGGCAAGCCCGGCATGCCAGACTACCTTTTCATTAACAGTGGCAGCCATTTTGAGAACCGAATTCCTGAAAATATTCGGTTGAATGATTCCGACCATGGTGCGCAGATGGCAGACTATGATAACGATGGGGATTTGGATATATCGCTGGCAGCCAACGACCCTGCCGCATCTCACCCATTATACAGAAACGATTCGGATCTGGCCGGTCGACCATCAATCAAGGTGCAGGTGCTGGACAGCAATGGCAACTATGTAATGCAAGGTAGTGAGGTCCGCGTATACCGTGCTGGAACTTCCAAATTATTGGGAACGCGTCTGGTTGATACTGGAAGCGGTTACAATGCCCAGAATGCCATGCCAGTTCACATAGCGACTCTGGATTCATCGCAGGTCGATATCCGAGTAACTACGATGTCCACAGCTGGCAGAGTAGATCATCATTTTATGGACATTGATGTGGCATCTCTTGATAACAGGCCATTTATTGTCCGCATACCACGACAGGATCTGCCTGAGCGATAAGACAGAGGAAACTATTGTTGCTGCCCCAGAACACCCTTACCTATGCAGCGATTATGCTACTGGCAGGAATCGGTATCCCCACCATGGCTGCCCTCAATGCCGGTCTTAGTGAGAGGCTGCAAAGTCCGGCTCTGGGTGCCACCATTCTTTTCGGGCTTGCAACTCTGTTGTCGATAGCCTGTTTGCTGATATTTGAGGACAAACCGAGATCTCTGCTGGCTGAAAATTTGCCGATCTACTATTACCTTGGTGGCTTCTTTGTAGTGTTCTATATCATGAGTATCACTTGGGTCGCCCCAAATTTTGGTATCGGGAATGCTGTTTCTTTTGTTCTTATTGGTCAACTTATTTCTATGATGATGATTGATCAGTTTGGCCTGATGGGAGCACCACAAACATCGATTAACTTGCAAAGATTGATTGGTGTGATCATCATGGCTGTTGGTGTTCTGTTGGTGGTACGCAAGTAGTTTTACTGGTATGGAATATCAAGCTTGTATCTATGACAAAAAGTTAGCAAGATCTTACCAATATTGATGACTAACAGGTATCTTCTAAAACCTATTTCTGTTAATTTACAATAGTGAAGTGCATCAAAAATAATGAATCAAACTAGGTGACTGCTACCTATAGGCACTCTGTTTTCGCTTGGTATGATGCTTCTATGACGTCTTGCCATTCCAGTCATCCTATATTTGACAATATGTCTGCTGAGGAACTGCATGTCTGGAACCAGACTATGCCTGCAAGGCAAAGAGTGGTGTGCCGCAGGGAGATTACCACGGCCAGCTGGATTCGGAAAAACTCCTGTCGAACTGTGAAGGAACTGACGGTGATAAACCATGAATCGCTGAATACTGCCAGTTAAAGCGCGATTATCCGCAACCGACAGTAATATGCAACTCGACATGGTGGTAATCAGTCGTTTCCAGCTTATCTGCCGCTGAGTTTCACCTACTTCTTTCCAGCTTAGGATCAATTCAATCAGTCATTGGCTATAATATCTGGCATAGAGTCAAAGGTGCCCCTCTATGAACGTCATGACCATCGACTCATGGAGAAAATTCTATGATTAATATTGTTCGCTTTTATGCAATGCCGCCGTCTGGATATAAATTAGCCTAGTTAATGCCTCGTTTACTGCTTGCCATACCGATGTTGTTGCTTGCAGGAAAAATCAATGCTCAAGATCATCTTAATTCCAAAGGTACAAACGTCAGCACCAGTTGCCTAGCAGTCTCAATTGAGGGTGACTCTTCCATTTGAAGACGGGCGTGAATTTGAGGCGGCGTTAAGGCGACAAAAGGATTCATAGCCGAACCAGGCACGCGGCAGATTTCCTGCGAAAATAGCAGTGTAGTCTGGGATAAGGGACGTTATGATTTTCTGCCTAAAGGTGAGCAGTTCAACAGCATATACCTGGCTATAACGTCAGAAAACTCTGAATATGAATTTTGGGTTTTTTGAAGTGGTATCGTATTTCATGCACCAGGCGCATGGTTTCGATTTGGCTAATATGGCAATGGTCAAACGAGACAGAGGCTGGATTATTTTTGATGTGCTGCTTACCAGTAAAACAGTAGTAGCTACCTTCGACCTTGCCACAGAGTATCTTGGTCAGTTTCCAGTGATAACCATTGTCTATTCTCACTCCCATATATATAACTTTGGTGATATGCATAGGGTAATCAATGAACATCAAGCACTTTCAGGTGCGACTAAGTTGCAAAGAGACCGGGAGGTATTGCTTGAATTGGCATCGGTTCTTGCCACATTTAATCCTGGTTTCGAGATACTTCCCGGAACTGTTACTTTGAGAGGATACGTGGATACTAACTTGCATAAGTCTACCTCGAAACACAAGTCAGTTGATTTCAACTCAATTGTGAAACGCCTGAGTTTTCCAAACCGAGCAGGGGCTTCCTGAATGCGTAATATTTTACTGAGGAACCCTGAACCTATTGCCCCAGAGCCAGTGCCTGAAGGAACTCTATCCGAGCTTCAAGAGTTTATAGCCAATCATCCACGACTGTTTGTCATCACGGGTGCGGGCATCAGTTGTGAATCGGGAATTCCTGCCTATCGGGATACTAAGGGTAACTGGCAGAGCAGAACACCAGTTCAGCATAGCGATTTTATGAGTGATCCTGCATCTCGCCAGTCCTACTGGATGCGTAGTTTTTATGGTTGGCCCACCGTAGCCAATGCCCAACCGAATCAGGCTCACCGGGCACTGGTGCGGCTAGAGGAGCTGGGTTACATCCAGACATTGGTCACGCAGAACATAGATCGCTTGCATCAAAAGGCTGGTCAAAAGCATGTGTTCGATTTGCATGGCCGCCTTGATCAGGTAATATGCATGGAATGTGATGCCCTGCATTCACGCAATGACATTCAGCACTGGCTAAGGGAGCATAATCCCCGATTAGATGACCTTGGGGCAGAGCCTGCCCCTGATGGCGATGCCCATATACAGGATACGCTGGTCCACAAATTGCGTATACCAAACTGCTCGCGTTGCGGGGGTTTGCTCAAACCCAACGTGGTTTTTTACGGGGGATCTGTAGAAGCTAAGATGATTAAGCATCTGAGTAAAATCCTTGAGCAGGTGGATGCTTTATTGGCCGTAGGTACCTCGCTGATGGTTTACTCCAGTTACCGCTTTTGCAAACAGGCCAGACAAATGAATATTCCCCTGCTGTGCATTAATGAGGGTCTGACTCGGGCTGACAACCTATTTGCACTTAAATTGGCTGATGATTGCACAGATATTCTGAATGGACTCAGCCAAAGTCTGCCCCAACTTAACTGATTGAGTACTGCCGTTTGCAGTTTCGACGAGAAACAGGAGGTTCAAGCAGAAACTAATGAAGACTGTCTATCTGATTTTGGCTTGTATAGGGGCTGTGATGCCCTGGTGGTTTTTCTTTGAGTTTTTCAGCAGCAATGGTGCAGATGCACCGTTATTCATCGGCAGCTTATTAGCCAATGGTGCTGTTGGCGGTTTTACTGCGGACCTAGTGATCAGCTCGGTAGCGTTCTGGCTGTTTATGTTCAGCCGGAGTGATCATGGTCCCGCCCCGTGGATATTTATTGTGCTCAATCTCGGCATTGGCCTATCCTTTGCCCTGCCTTCTTACCTCTGGGCGAATGAAAAGTATCGCTTGACCAATGCCAATTGATCAGTCTGGACCCGAACAATAAACCTTTGATGGATCTACGGACTATGCGGTATGTGAATTGACTGATCTAAAATGGATCAAAAAAAATGAAATACTAAAACATCAATGGCCGTAAATCTGCAGGCCCGTGCAGAAATCGACAAGAATGGTACTGCTCTGCAAAGAAAAAGAAGTAACGCACCGAATGGTAAATAAAGGATTGAATCAAGGCA
Organism: Gammaproteobacteria bacterium; assembly: GCA_026710425.1. GTDB lineage: Bacteria > Pseudomonadota > Gammaproteobacteria > Pseudomonadales > Pseudohongiellaceae > UBA9145. The sequence continues at coordinate 20,083 of JAPORB010000244.1, read as the reverse complement.
GTTAGTGAGGCAGGTCTTTCCAGTGCTGGGCTCGGTAGCGCAAAGGGTCGGCCAGAATCTCCTGTCGGGCGGCGGTCACTTCAGCCTGCGTTAGCTTTTTGAACCCTGCAGGTAAGGTATCTGCATTCCATTGTTGCAGAACCCAGTTGATGACCGCCGATAACTCTTCATCGTTGATAGGGGCCTGGGCTGCCCCTGGAATCCTGACTAGGTACTCACGCATTGCCGGAACCGTCATCATACGACCTAATTCGTTATGCAAAGTCGGGACATTGGGATGATTGCCTTTACCATTGACCAAATGACAGCCACTACAGTACAACAAGTAGTTGGTGCGCGCTGAGGCGGCGAAAAGTAAGTCACCGGGAATGAGCAGGGTAGTAAACACCATTACCAGTCCGCCGAGAACTAAAATTTTGTTCCCGGCGGCCATCAGTTCCCCTGTTCGTCAGCGGTACCCAACACTAGAGATACGGTACAGTGATAGCTGGTGTCTTCTGTGCCAAAACACCAGATGACGGTGTTGCTATTGCTGTTGAAGTAAAGTGGTTTGTCGCCTTCGGTATTGTGGCAACCACAACGCTCGCATACTGCCTTGCCACAGCAGTCGTTATAGGACATAAGGTAATCTTGGCCATCTACCGGATTGCGACAGGTTCCCACCCAGGTAATGGGAGAGGGTTGGGAACCGGGGGGACATGTAGTAAAGGATCCGCCACAGCAGCTACAAAGGGTGCCGCTCATAGCGCAGTAGCGCCAGTAGTCACAACTTTGTGGGTCCCCGACCTCCTGTACCGAATCCTGAGCAAAGGAACGGGCTACTGGCAACAGTGGAAAGTAAGCGGCCCCAGCCAGGAATAAGCCAAGGCGGGATAGGAAACTGCGGCGCGACAGTCGGCGGGCGAATGCAAGTGCTGTCTGTCGAGCATTCTCATCCACCCAATAGCAGGTTCGGTCAACCAGTTTGTCAAGCATCATGAGGTTTGTTCCATTGCGTTTTTGGGTTGTATTTTTCCTGTGAATTCCTGCACTGTGCTAATACCACTGTCCATGGCTTCAATCAGACTTTCCATGTGTTCTCTGGTATTCACCAGCCCTTTACTTTTCAGAGTCCCATCACTGCTGATCAACAAGGCAAAAGGCAACTTGCTCACCTGGTAATGCAGCCCTAGGGCCTGGGAAATAACATAAGGGTAGGCCGTGATTTGCAGATTACTCACGTAATCGGCGTGCTGCTTCAGCTCTTCCGGCGTTTCAGCACCATCGCTGGCAAACACAAGCCTCATCCGGTTTCTTTCCGAATGAACCAGAGAGCGGGCGGTCGGAACCAGTGACTTGCAAACAGGGCAACTTGGCGAGATGAATAGTACGAAAGTGGCCAATCCTCCCTGGTGTTCTCCGCCAATGGTAACTTCCCCACCATCGACACCACGCAGTGCCATCGCTGTCGTCAACTCTCCCACTTTTGGTCCGTTGGTTGGTTGCAATGCTCCAGCAGGAGCAATCCGTTCATGCAATATACCCACTTGACGGGTGAGGGCAAAAACCAGCAGGGCGAGTACAACCACCACCAGCCACAACAGAACATTCGAGACAATTAAAGCCTCATCCATGAGCAGGACCTTCGCCACGACCGCTTCGCCAGTTATTGATGATTTGCCAGTTGGCCATTAGCTGATTCAATGCCGCATAAAGCAACAGCATTACTACGCTCCCCAAGGCAATGCTAAGGTAATCGACAAGGCCCAGCAGTCTGTGAGTGGTTGGCAACAGTGGCAGTAATGCTAGAGCAATAAGCAGTATGTTGCGCAATGGTAGGGCCAGCGTCAAAGTCTGGTAGCTGGTGGACTTGTCAGTGGTACCACTGAATCCGCAACCACAATCAATTTCGGTGTTGTTGCGCAAGATATTGATACCTATTGCCAGAGTATAGGTCGTCAGCAATAAAGCAGTTGCCAGTGCCACCAGCTTGGGCTGCAAGCCAACCAGCCATGCCAGGCCAATGCCCAGTTCCAATACCGGTATGCCCAGGGCGATTGTTACCAACAGGGGCGCAGGGACTAGTCGGTAGGAACTCACAATGCCCTGAAACCGCACACGATCGGAAAATTTATGAAGCGAAGCACCGAGCAGCAGAACCGAGAAGAAGATACTAATCAGAGCGTGAGGAGCTGGATCCATGGTTGCAATGTTTATTAGGGTCTGCACTTTGATTAGGTAAATTAACAGGTATCAGTAATTTGAATAACAAGTCTTGCTGTCGATCTTTCAGCGGTGGATCTGTGACTAGCCTGTATTGGCCGCTGCGCTTTAAAAATCCTCAAAGTGATGAGAACCGGGGGTCACAATGTGCCGGTGATGCGCAAAGCTGAGGGCATCATATACATCAATGCCGCCATCTGTTCCGTTAAGGATCAACCTGGGATTTTCCTCCTGGGTCACCATGACGCTTTGTGCTGCTCCATCCAGCTCAAGACGAAAAACCCGGTTGCGGGTTGTCAAATCGTAAACCCATACCTCACTGCCTGGCTCATGGTGGGTATCAACCTTGCCTTCATGCATCAACACATAGAGCAGACCGTATTCCTTATGGGCGGTAATGAATTCCTCCCCGCCAGGGCGCCATTCTCTTTCATCAGGGCTTACCAAGCTCCAACTTTCTTCGATCAGGATGTCATCATCATCGGTACTCACCTCGAATATTACTCCGGCATGAGTACTCAGAATCCAGCCATTGGCACTGGGTGTTGCTCGGTCAAAGACCGCATCCTCAATTACATCAAAGAAAACATCACTGCGCACCCGGTTTTCTTCAAATCCACTGAGGTCCAGCTGTATCAGCTGCAGCGTGCCATCTCCGCAGACCTGGAGAAAATCGTTCTGGGCTACTGGCATGATCACCGCACAGCCGGGCGTGGATATTTCGTAGATAAAGACCCGGTCCTGCACATCAACGATTGATACTGAATGACCCGGATTCATGTTCATCACAGCAAGATGGCGACCGTTGTTCATTAGACCGAGATGACTCCGTACCTGCAGTCGGGCCATGTGATTGGGGATGATTACTTCGGCGACCGGGCTAAGATTATCGAAATCGTAAATGGCCACCAGATCAGTGCGTTCACCATGCACCTCTCGAGCGAAGTAGGATTCAGCGGCATAGAACTCTTTTCGCGGAGCATAGGTCGTGACTGCCGGGGTGCGCCTAGAGAGTGAGAGCAGACCTTTCATTTCGCCGGACTCGGCATCGAATATGTAGCCACCCATTTCAGATTTGGAGATAAACCAGTTAGGGCCGGGGTCAGCCATGGTTTCAATGGAGATCTCTTCGGGTGTGATCTGTGCCGAGGCTGCTGACAGCAGTGATAAACTAGCCAGCAGGCTGGTCAGACACGACAGGCATTTGCCGATGCTCACTCTGCACATTCTATATTCTCCAGATTGGGGACTGCGAAAGTTGAATCCTATAATAAGTGGTTCGCTTACAGTTAGTGTAAAGAAAGGGCAGATTGTTGTAAAAGGGTTAAGAGTATTTTTTAAGACTAGTTTCGAACTAATTCACCAGTTTGCGTGGATAGACTTTTCCAAACAATCACGCTGTAATTCACACTGCGCAGGATTCAATTTTCCCATGACTTACGGGATCAATCTCTCCATAAGAGCTAACTCACATTAAGCATATAATTTTTAGCTCGTCTTCCTCTTTACTTGCCGACATGATCGAAAAAAGCCGCGATATCGTTGAACCCCTTGCCAGCAAGTGAATATACACATAGAAAGAGTTCAGGCAGGCAGAAATTCTCAACCAAATGCTTTATACTCTTTGCACTCATTCACATGAGATGTCGGCTGGTGGAAAGAAACCTAGGTCATCTTGAACTAGAGTGTTATTTATGACAAATGCTGAAATACAGGATGTCATCATTGTTGGGGCCGGTATTTCCGGGATCTCCGCTGCATGCCATCTGCATAAACTATGCCCCGAAAAACGCTACACCATCCTGGAAGCCAGAAATTCCATCGGTGGTACCTGGGATCTGTTTCGTTATCCAGGGATCAGATCTGACAGCGACATGCTTACTTTTGGTTTTAATTTCAAACCTTGGACCAACCCCAAAGCATTGGCAGATGGACCATCCATACTCAGTTACCTGCGGGAAACAATTGAAGAATATGGGGTTGAGAAGCATATTCAGTTCGGTCTGAAAGTTACTTCTGCCGCTTGGGACAGCAGCGCAGCTCTTTGGACCGTGAGCACCCTGAGTAATACCGGGGAAGTGAAACAGGTGCGTGGTCGCCTGCTGTTCATGTGCAGCGGTTATTATGATTATGAGGCTGGTTACACACCAGATCTGCCCGGACTGGATGAGTTTGAAGGCAAGCTGGTGCATCCGCAGCACTGGCCAGAAGACCTTGATTACCGAGGCAAGAAAATCGCGGTCATTGGTAGCGGAGCAACCGCCGTGACTCTGGTTCCTGCCATGGTCGCAAACGCCAACCATATCACCATGATCCAGCGATCGCCGACCTATATTGTGTCCATGCCGGAGCAGGATAGACTCTATAAACTTCTATGCAAAATTTTACCCGAGACCTGGGCCTATTCTGTGGTGAGATGGCGCAATATCCGCTTTCAAAATCATGTCTATCGGCGCTCTCGCAACGATCCACAAAAGATGAAAGCTTGGCTGTTGAGTCGGGTAAATAAGGCTCTGAAAGACGATATTGATGTGGCTACTCATTTCACACCGAGCTACGATCCCTGGACTCAACGAATGTGCCTGGTTCCAGATTCTGACCTGTTCCATGCGCTCAATTCTGGTAAGGCTGAAGTCTGCACAGCACAGATTGAACGCATTACGCAGACGGGCGTAAGGCTAGACGATGGTTCTACGGTTGAATGCGATATTCTGATTACTGCAACTGGTCTGCAGCTCCAGTTTATGGGGGATGTAAAATTCTTTCAGGATGGTGAGGCGATAAATTTTCCAAAACGTTTTATGTATCATGGAATGATGTTCTCCAACGTGCCTAATCTGATTCAGACGTTTGGCTATGTTAATGCATCCTGGACCCTGCGCGCTGATCTCAACTCCCGATTTGTCTGTGACTTGCTTAAGAAAATGGATGCCACCCAAAGTACTCGCGTGGTACCTGTGTTATCTGAGGATGAGCAAAACATGCATGAGAAGGACTGGATGGCCGATTTCAACCCAGGTTACATACAGCGGGCGATGCATTTGTTTCCGCGTCAGGGCGATCAGCCTCCTTGGCATAATACGCAGAATTACTTGTTGGACAGAAAGTTACTGCGTCATGGTCCGGTTAATGATGGAGTTTTACAATTTCTGGGCAATACCAGCACCAGCAAGGAATCACTGACTGAGTCCTCAGTGGGCACTGAGCAAGCGGCGTGATCAGTTTAGTCAAAACCCACAAGACAAATTTTGCAGGTCTTTCCGATCCGTTCCAGCATGATTGAGTTTGTTGGGACCGACAAAAGGCAATTAAGTTGGACGGTCTTTGGAAATCGTGTCTATCCCGTGGCAAAAATGCTTAGAAAGAGAAGAACCAGACTTTCAAATCCCTGGGCCAAGGGGGGCACGAAAAGCATAGATAGGCCACTGGCAACGGCCACAACACCGCAACAGATCAGGTAGGTTTTGGACTTCATGCTGTTTATCCTCTAGGCAGAACGGCGAAAGCCCTAGTGCCACCTGATTCGATAGAGGCGCGAAAGCCTGCTATGGCTTGGGGTGTGGGGTCGCCTCCCGCATATTTGCGAATCACACTCTCGGCAATTCCATCCAGCTCATCCCCTTCATGAATGCGAACCAGTTGTCTCTCATAGCGTGTGTTGCCAATGCGCAAAACGGCACGACCGCTATCCTCGTCAGCCTCAACTGCCCAGTCTTTCCACAGTTGGCCCAACCAGTTGTTCATGTAGCCTGACACCACATAGGCTTTGCCATCTGCATTTTGAATCCAGATCAGTCGTGAGGTATCAGAATCGTCCAGTTCCAGCTCCACCGTCTGCACATCAGCGGTGAAATCCCAGTCAGGCTCCGGTCCACTGTACAGTTCACCGGCAACCAGTGCGCCACCTGGGAACAGGATGGACGGGCCATCGTCATTACGGTGATTAAATCGCAGGGTTGCCATGGCAACTGCAATGAATAGAGCAATCAGCCCGAGAATTTGCAGGCTCAGGGTTACAATCTTCATTATTAACCTCTCATTTGATGTATAGCATAAAACCAAGCCAATGGAATGTCCATTCAGCTCTTGAGCCATGCTAAAAGGTGATTAAAGCGGCTGAAAAAATACTTCGATTCACCTAGCTGGGAGTGTTCGGCATTTTGGATTCTAACTGTTTGCCGGTAAGCAGGTCACAATCATGCCCGTTGAACCTTTATTGCTGCTACCGAGCAGGGCCATAACAAAGCGGCGAGTTTTGGACAGAATTATCAGGTAGCTCTTGGTCCCCCGCAAAAGACTCACCTGGCTACTGAGGATTCCGGTTTCAGGGCAAATCAACTCAACGAATAGAAATTAGTGCAATTCCAAGCCGCTAAGGCTATTATGCTCTTCAAAGTGTGCCACAATAATGCCCTATTCACCAATCTAGGCTTCTGATAGCGTGGAACCAGGAGGAAAATAATGAGACTAACACGCCGTGGATTCGTCAAGTCAGCAGGTTTTGGTACGGCTGCTGGTCTGCTGGGTGGCTCTACCCTCATCAGCAGCTCTGTGCTCGCCCAAGCACGTTCTGATCACCATGCAGGCCTTTTTGACCTGGGTGAGATCCATCTCAATCAAAATGAAAGCGGTAGGGGACCAGGACCAAAAACGCTGGAAGCAATCCGCAAATACACTAACTATCGGGTAGGCCGTGGCTATGCGCCGGATTTTGTGCCTGAGCTGCAGAATAGCATTGCTGCGCGTTTCGATGTGCCCCGTAATTATGTGCTGCTGGCCTCCGGTTCGACCTGGCTCCTGCAAGCCTCTACTCGCGCTTGGTGCAGTGCTGATAGGCCTTTGGTTACCGCCGGTCCCACGTTCGCCACCAGTGAAGCAACAGCACGTCAGATTGGTGCGACTGTCAAGCAGATACCCTTGGACCAGGAGGCCAAACTCGATTTAGATGCGATGGTTGCCCAAAGTAAGGGTGCCGGACTGGTTTACTTCTGTAATCCCAATAATCCCACTGGCACGGTGCACAGTCCGCAGGCCATTGAAAAAGCGGTCCGGGCCGTACTAGCAGCCTCTCCTGAAACCCATGTTCATCTTGACGAGGCTTACATAGATTATGCTGACCCGGCCAAGATGCAAACTGGACACCCGCTCACCCGTGAATTTGAGAATGTCTTTGTGACCCGTTCTTTTTCCAAGGCACATGCGTTGGCGGGCATGCGTATCGGATATGCACTGGCCCAGCCCCAGACTTTGAGCGAGATTCGCAATGCCTGGGGTATGGGTGATGTCGCCATGCTGAGTGCCGTGGCGGCATTGACTGCCTTTGAAGATGTGGAGCACTTGGAGTGGGAGCGGGAAGAAAACACTCGGGTCAGAGATTTTGTGGTGGGTGCCTTGGCAGATCTTGGTTACGACACGCCGGAGTCACACACCAACCATATCTTCCCAAACTTCAGGCAACCAGCCAGCAATTTGCGATCCCTGTGCCAGCAGCACAAAGTTCTCGTCGGTCGTGATTTTCCGCCACTGCACAATACCCATTGCCGTATTTCACTGGGCAGTATGGAAGAGATGCAGGTTGCGGTGGATGTATTTCGCAAGGTGCTGAGTTGAATCGGCTCTGAAGGGTCGGGTGTGCAGGCAAGGTGTCGAGTTTAATCGAAGGTTAAAGTTCTTTGCGGCTGACAGGATTGACTGGCAATGTAAGCCTGTCCGATTATGACCTGCTTGTCACCTGACTGTTCAGGAGCGGTTCGGCAATCAGCTGAGAACCAAGCTGAGGCCGGTTACCGATATATTGCCGACACTAACACAGACAGAATCATGGCAGGAGATGGAAGAAGATGACTAGCCCGGGTTGGTATAGAATAAAGACTTCCCTAATCAGTTGTTTGCTGTGGACTGGCACATGCTTTTCGTTGACTGTGTTTGCACAGGAAGATTATGCAGTCCCGCGAACGGAATGGAACCAACCTGACCTACAGGGGGTTTGGAACTTTTCATCCAATGTGCCTATGCAGCGTCCTGGTAAGTTTGGAAACCGACAGTTTCTGACCACTGGAGAGATCGAGGAAATCAAAGCACGACGTGTCGCTGTTGATGAAGCGTCCGACTCGGCACTGAATATTGAGGGAGTTGATGAGTCCTACAATGACTTCTGGGTTGAAAATGCCGGCATAGGTGAGACGGTCCGCACATCCCATATTGTCTACCCGGAAAACGGACGTCTGCCTCCCTTCGCGGAGGGAGCGATTGAACGCCAGGGAGTTTATGGCGGAGAATCCACTGGTGAATCCCGACCGGTCCGGATTGCCGCAGGAGGAATCGGCACTGATGGTCCTGAAGATCGGGGGTTGTCGGAACGCTGTATTATTGGTTTCAATGCCGGCCCTCCCTTCGTGCCTAGTTTATACAACAATAATGTACAGATTTTTCAAAGTAGGGACACGGTCGTGTTGCTGACAGAGATGATCCATGATGCCCGAATCGTACCGCTGTATGATTCAGCCGAGGTCATTGAGTTACTTTCCGATGATGTCCGCCTCTGGACAGGAGACTCCAAGGGTTACTGGGAGGGAGATACTCTGGTTGTTATCACCAAAAACTTCAATGGATTGTCTTTTAGTTTTGGTGGGTCAGGTACTTCATGGGATAAGGTTCTGACCGAGCGTTTTACTCGAGTGGATGAATTTACCGTGGATTATGAGTTCATCGTGGATGATCCGGCCACTTACACCGATACCTTCAAGGGAATCGTGCCCATGACCAAGGTCGGTGGCTTACTATATGAATATGCCTGCCATGAGGGCAATTATGGTATGGTCAATATCCTGCGCGGGGCCCGAGTACAGGAACGGCTGGAATCAGAGGGAAAGCTTTAGACAGGAAATTATGATGTCGGTTGCGCATAAGATTAACCTTATTGCAGCATCGGTAAAATGACCGGAAATACTGGCAGGGAAGTAGCAATATAGAAGCGACACAGTAAAAAACTTAAATAAACTGCAAGAAGGATCAAGAGTAATATCGAAATAATGCTGGAAACAGATAAAGAATTAAGCAATAAATAGAAAAAGTGCAACAATAAACATACTTGAAAATAACAAAAGAGGGCACCGCCATGACTAAACACATGGGATTAAACAGAAGAACCTTTATGCAAAATGCTGGCCTAACTGCGCTGGCAGGTGCTGCCGGAACTCTGGCAACAGCCGCTCCCCATGCTGATGCACAGGAAAGTATGAGTGCTTCTGAAAGCTACCCAAGACTGTCTAACGGCAAGTATGATTTTGACAGAGTCTACAATCGAGTGAACACCAACTGTTCCCGCTGGGACTCACCACCACGAAATTATCCCAACGGCGAGTTTCAATATGGCATGGGTGTTGCGTCCATGGATTTTGAATGTGCACCCTGCATTACTGAAGCACTACAGGAGCGCATCAAGCATCATAACTGGGGCTATATGAGTTCCACCCAGAGCGTAACTGAAGCCATTGTTCGCTGGACTGGTGATCGACATGGGGTGGATATCGGCGTTGAAGAACTCACCCTCAGTGACGGCGTGTACCCTGGTGTTATTGCCGCACTAAGGGCATTCGTGCCCCAGCATGAAAAAATCATTGTTACCACACCGGCCTACAATGGCTTTTACACCATGGCGGAACAGGCTAATGTGCAGATAGTTGATAGCCAGATGAAGCGAGTTAACGGGCGCTTTGAGTTTGATTTTGATGATCTTGAGGCCAAGATGACACCCGATGTGCGGGTGATGCTGCTGTGTAATCCACAAAATCCTACTGGAAACGTGTGGACAGAAGACGAACTGATGCGACTGGGCAAGTTGTGCCTTGAGAAAAACGTCATTGTGGTTTCAGACGAAATTCATTGTGACATTATTCGATCTGGCCAGAAGCTAGTCCCCTTTGCTTCTCTGCCCGATCAGGCTGTGGTCAATAACAGTGTTATAGTCACCGCCGTGAGCAAAACTTTCAATCTGGCGGGTATGAAGATCGCCCATTACTATTCCAAGAACCCAATCTTGCTGGCGCGGGTCAATGCATATCACCGTGCAGAAGTGTCAACGCTGGGTGCTGCGGCAACGGAAGCGGCCTACACTCATGGTGCTGACTGGTTCGACCAGGCCAATGCCTATATGGACAGCACCCACACCATGGTCGAGGAGTACATTACAGCGAAAATGCCTTCGGTGGTTTACACGCGAAATGAGGGCACTTTTATGACTTTCCTTGATTTCAGCAAGGTGTTGCAGGCCATCGATGCCGAAGGTCAAGCAGTAGCCCATGGCAAGCAATCTGCCGAACATTACTTTCAGGACTGGCTGGTTTATAACTCAGGTGTCTATCTCAATCCCGGCTCCACTTATGGCATGGGAGGCGAAGGGCATATGCGTCTGAACATTGCTTCATCCAAGGCGGTGATCAAGGACGTGCTGGATGCAATCGCATTGGCCACCAACAAGGTTGTATAATTACCATTCAAGAGCCAATCCAGCCGAATTTGTAAAGGCTGTTTCAGATTGAGGCAAAGGGCAGGGTGGCTAAACATCCTGCCTTAGCTTTTGCCCGAGACTCGGGTGAAAAAGATTTGGGTCAGACTATGTCTTCGGCTCCTTGGCATTAGTGTGAGTCGTGTGGGGAATTGCTGTTGCTTGACCCTTAGCTGCTGCATGCTGACATCGGTGCAGTCGTTTTCTCTGGCTTGTTACCTCCTGAACAATTAAAACTCCTAGTCAACCTTGTCAATTACCGATATGGTCGGCACATACTGACCTTCAATGGAAGAATTGTCATTTAAAAGCCTCTCCAGCGTGGCTGAACTGCTAAGGACTCGGCAGCTCTCACCGATTGAGTTGTGTACGGCAATGCTGCGTCGTATTGAGGCAATTGATCCGCAGTTAAAAAGCTATGCCACGGTAACGGCGGAACTGGCTCTGGAACAGGCAAAGCGGTCCGAGGAGGAGATACAGACTGATTTTTACCGAGGGCCGCTACATGGCATCCCAGTGGCGGTCAAGGACCTTTGCTATACACGTGGTATCCCGACCATGGGTGGCCTGAAGATCAGGAAGGGCTTTGTGCCTGAGTATGATGGCACAGTAGTGGCAAGGCTGGCCGCAGCGGGGGCAGTGCTGTTGGGTAAACTCAATCTTACAGAGGGAGCCCTTTCTGCCTACAATACTGAATTTCCAATTCCAGTGAATCCATGGGATTCCCGGTTGTGGTCTGGAGTCTCCTCTTCCGGTACCGGGGTAGCGGTAGCCGCTGGGCTTTGTTATGTCGGCATTGGCACGGACACTGGAGGTTCCATTCGTTACCCCGCCATGGCCAACGGAGTGGTAGGCATGAAACCCACCTGGGGCAGGGTGAGTCGCTATGGACTGCTGGCATTGGCCGAGTCGCTGGATCATGTCGGCCCGATGGCCAGAACTGTGGAGGATGCTGCCACCATGTTTGTGGTGCTTGCTGGTCAAGATAGTTCTGATCCCAGCACCTTATCGGAGCCGGTTCCTGACCAGCCAAGTTTTTTGTCAGAGAATCTGAGTGGCTTGACGCTGGGAGTTGATGAGCGCTACCTGACTACTGGCACAGACATTGGGTTGGTAGCTGCTATCGAAAAGGCCTTGGAAATTCTGCAGACCTTGGGAGCAAGGCTGGTGGAGGTCAGTATGCCAGCGGAGGGACCCATGGATTACCGTGATTTGTGGCTGCCGCTTGTCGGCTATGAAGCTTACAGGGCTCATGGCGAATATTATCCTGAACGCGCCGATGAATATGGTGATTATCTGAGTGGGGTGTTGGAGATGGGTCGCTCCTTGAGTGCGGAGGAGTATTCACAGGCCAAGGACAGGCGCGCAGCGTTTAATCGCAGGTTTGTGGCGGAGCTGGAAAAAGTCGACGCTGTCATTTGCCCCTCAGGTGGGATGGTTTTCCCTGTGGAGCAATCTAAGCAATATGGAAATGCTGAGGTTATGAAAGAGGTAGTGAAACATTTTCAGGGCCAGTTCACCATTCCGGCCGATCTTGCTGGTACACCAACTCTGTCTTTGTGCTGTGGATTTAACGAAAAGGGCTGGCCTTACGGGATGCAATTTATGGGACGCCGCCTGAGTGAAGCAACCTTATGTCGATTTGGTCATGCGTATCAACAGGCCACCTCATGGCATCAGCACCACCCATCGCTCACCACTGAGGTTTGAGTAAGACTACAATTTATGCAATAGCTTTGGATGCCAAAACCATCTATCGCAAATTAATTATTATGCCGAAGAGGGGCTAAAGCAGGTTCTGGCTGCAAATAAATAATGCACTTGCGCATTGGCCAGAATTATGACGAATACCCATACAAATTTTGTTATAATCGGTTAAAAATTTGATTGAGTCTTTATATTGGAGGAGAGTATTACTGGAGTTTTTGATAGTTCGTGACTGAAAAAAGTTATAAAGTACTCGGCTGCCTAAATAAGTCATATACTTCGAGTTCTTAAAGATACTCTTGAATACCCCAGTACGGGAGGAGAGCTTTATATAATAGCTATTCCAGTTTTGACTCTTATCAAGTAGCTGCAAACTTGGCTGCTTTCCCGGGTACATTTCATCACTGTTGTTGTCATTCCATGTTGGAGTGAATGTGAATCATGCAAGTTTCATGAGAAGTTTTACCAGCGTAAAACTTTCGGTGTAATGTCGGCCTTATTTTTAGGGTGAGTGGGCAGGCAGGGCAAAGACCCAGACCACACCACCTTGGGGTACAAAGGTGCGAGTACCCCGCTGCTGGTCAATACGGGCTGTTTTGGAGGCGGCATCCACACCCCAGCCGGATTGCACAGCAATGAATTGTCTACCGTCCACGGCAAAAGTGGTGGGCACGCCAATAATTCCGGAATTGGTCCTGAATCGCCATAGCTCTTCGCCGCTGCTCGCATCATGGGCACGGAAGTACCGATCCGGAGTCCCACCGCTAAATACAAGATTCCCACCTGTGGTAAGAATTCCGCCCCAGTTATGATCAGCGAACTCGACAGTCCATACCTGCTCACCGGTATTCATGTCCCAGGCCTGAATTTCGCCGATGTGGTCTGAACCATCCTGCAAGGTAAACTCTGTACGGGCCCCCTTATAGGCACTGCCCGGCATATAGGTTACCTCGCGTCCCTCAATGGCACCACAGTGATTGTCGTTGGCTGGGATATACAGAAGACCGGTATCAGGATTGTAAGCGGCAGGCGGCCAGTCCTTGCCGCCCCATAATGACGGACAGAAGGAGGTTGTAGTGTCTGTTGTTGGCTTGTGTGCCGGGTCATAGTCGGGACGTCCAGTCACCGGATCGATACCGGCAAAGGCGTTCTGGTATACATAGGGTTCGGCATCAATAAAGCCGATGCGGTCATCCATGCGTTCGAGTGTCCATAGATAACCGTTGCGACCAGCATGCACCAGAGCATCAAACTCACGGCCTTTGCGCTGCACCGGCATCAGAATAGGTGTCGATACTTCGTCCCAGTCCCAAGATCCGTTCCAGTGGTACTGGTGATGCGCAACGATTTCGCCGCCGTCAATGTTTAATGCCAGAACCGAATTAGTGTACAGATTGTCCCCCGGTCGTTGATCGCCGATCCAAGGCCCGGGATTACCCGTTCCAAAATAGGCCAGCCGCCGCTCGGCATCGTAATGACCGGGGACCCATACAGCCGCACCACCAGTCCTCCAGGATTCACCCGGCCAGGTTTCATTCCCCGGCTGACCCGGAGCTGGCACAGTGTAAGTGCGCCAGACCTCTTCTCCGGTTTCTGCATCCAGAGCGACCACAAAGCCGCGGATACCCAGCTCCCCACCAGAAGTGCCCACAAGAATTTTATCCTCAATGCCCAGTGGTGCCATCGTGATATAGTATCCAAAGGAGTTATCCTGTACCGAGGTGTCCCAGAGTTTGCGACCGCTTGCCGCATCCAATCCAACGACTCTGGCATCCAGTGTTGCCATGTAAACCTTGTCGCCATAGAGAGCCACGCCTCGGTTGGTTCGATGAAAGGCGATATAGTTCTGTGGCAGGTCATGCTGATATCGCCAAATCAAGTCGCCATTTGCGGCATCTATTGCATATATCAGATTCTCCGGTGTAGTAATGAACATGATACCGTCGTTTACAATGGGCGGTGCCTCATGACCACCCAGTTCACCTGTAGAAAAGGACCACACCGGTTCCAGTTCAGTTATATTTCGATCATTGATCTGATCCAGAGAACTGTAACCCCATCCTTTCAGATTGCCGCGATAGGACAGCCAGTTATGTGCTTCCGGATCGATCAGCCGCTTATCACTGACTGGGTTATAATCTTTGAGATTATTTTGGGCTAGCACGCCGACAGCAAGCAAGGCGGTGGCTATGAACAGAGCGGAGCAGGATTTGTATGTCATGATGATACTCATTAATTCAATTTTCCCTGTACCCTAAATCACCCGAAGTAGTGATTTTCATAACGATTAGCTGGGCGAGGGTATCAGGATCGACAAGGTATGATGGAGTTTGCATTTTGTCCAGTGGTCATAACTCCGCCTCCGACACAGCAGTGCTGCACCCGGTTGCCAATCTTTATGGACATCAGATTTACCCAAACCTTCAATTTGTCGCTTTATTTGATTCCCTGCTTTGTTCTTCGCTGATGAAATAACCGTAGTATACGAGATGATGACAAGCAAGTGCTGCCAAATTAAGCTGACTGTGCTAAATTTTGGTAATGGCCTGTAGGCAAACCAGCTTACCGCAAGCACTCCGGGAGTAGCTCATGAGAGTTAGTCGTAAAGTCAATTGTCCTCCAGTTCATTCCCTAGTTCAGTTTGGTATCGGAGCAATACTTTACAGTGTTGCTCTCTTCGCGCATTCCTCCGAGCATCTGCCGGAAGCCACACCGGAGTCAGTCGGTCTTTCCAGCCAGCGACTTGAGCGTATAGACAATTACTTCCAGCACTTCATTGATGAGAGGAAAATTGCCGGTGCGGTGTCACTTGTCGCCAGGCAGGGCCAAGTTGCCCATCTTTCGGCAGTCGGCTGGAAGTTCCGGGAACAAAACATTCCCATGAGCACAGATACCATCTTTAACTTGATGTCCATGACCAAGCCAGTAGTCTCGACAGCCCTTATGATGTTGTTCGAGGAAGGGCACTTCCGGCTGGATGATCCTATTGCGAACTGGATTCCAGAATACGCAGATCATAAGGTACTGGAAAATGATAGCGAGTCCAGTCGTGAAATCTTGGAGGCCAGACCGGTAACCATCCGTAATGTCTTGACTCATACCTCTGGTTTGACACTTGATCCTCGCAACAAGGGGTTGACAGATGAGCAGATGGCTTGGGTTACCAATAATGGCCAGCCATTTGCGACTTTGAGTGAACGAGTTGCGCGTGCTGCAGCCATTCCCGCAGCTTTTCACCCTGGTGATGAATGGCAATACGGCTCGTCGACTGACTATGTGGCGGTACTGGTGGAAAAGATTTCAGGTCAAAGCCTTGATCAATTTCTGGCGGAAAGAATTTTTGAACCGTTAGGAATGACCGATACGCACTACCAAATACCGCAAAACAAGCTGGATCGGGTTGCTGCCGTTTATATGTTAGTAGAAGACAGTCCATCAGAACTGCTTAGCAGTCCGGTGATAAACCCTGCGACAAATTATTTCCCCGGGGTAGCCGGATTGCATGGTACAGCTGCTGATTATTTTCGCTTTGCCCAGATGATTCTTAATGGTGGAGAGTTGAATGGTGTGAGATTGCTTGGCTCAAAAACAGTGGAATTGATGACCTCGAACCATACTGGCGACAAGAATGTATATATCCGTGGTCCCGGTTATGGTTTTGGGCTTGGGTTTGGTGTGTTGGAAGATCCGAGCAAGTCCTTTGATGTGATGTCTAGTGGAAGTTACGGCTGGGGTGGGGCATATGGAACACTGTACTGGGCGGATCCGCAAGAAAAGCTGATAGGGCTTATGTTTATTCAGCTTGCGGGACACACTCCGCTTAATATCCGTCAACGCTTTACCAACGTCGTTACACAATCTATTGTAGATTGACGGCAGCACGACCTTTACTAGTCTCTGCTTTGGGGTCAGGTCTTCAAATGTCCATCATCTTCTGTATTGGCGGCATTGTAGACCTTCAAATTTTAGGTTCATTACCCGAACTCGACGCACACTATTATTGCTGACTTCCGAAGGGTTGCCAGATCCGAGGGGTTACCCATGATTCGTCTTGGCTAAATCCATCGAACTTTGAAAAGTGCTGACATCGTTGGCTATTGGGGTTGGTACCGCTGGTCTTCTGCCAGTTTTCTGCTGATTTTATGTGTAGCCATTTTTCCCGTCGGCTATATTATTTGTTCGAAGTTGATCCGGGCAGGTCTGCAGCCAGGAAAATAGATACGGAATGATCGCGATGAAGACTTTTTGTGCTGATTACTTACCACCTCCATAATGCCGTCCCCCTGTAACCAATTGCTGGCAGCGGACCGGGGAGTAAGCGTGGCGAAAAAGGTTAAGTTACCATTCTTTGTTCCCATCACGCTAACGGTGCAACGGTTGGCGAATGAGGATTATCGGCATTGGTTCATGTGGATGACCACTGTATTTTGTTTGATACAGGACCTTACCCGGATACGGTTATTCACAATGCTAAGGTTTTGGGTGTCGATCTCTCTTGTGTTACCGACATTGTTCTCAGCCATTTTCATTTTGATCATACCAGCGGTCTGATTCCCATGATTGAACACTTGCGTCAGCAAAATGATAAGGCCATTCGGCGTGTACATGTGGCAGCAGGATTTTTCAGTCCCTGCTGTGCCCCCGCCAGTTCCGCTATCCGTGAAAACCAGATGATCCATGCACGATCAATGATTGAAAAAAGCGGAGTAAGATTCATCATTCTTCAGTAGGCGGCTGAGATTTTTCCGGCAGTCTGGGTGTCAGTCCCCGTTGAACGTCGCAATCCAGAAACCAAATACGGCAACACCATCGAAGTATCACTTTGTGGCAAATGGATCCGCGATCATCTGCCGGAGAGCCAGGGACTCGTCATTCGTACTGATTCAGGATCAATCGTGCTTCTGGGGTGTGGACACTCTGGAGTGGTTAAAGCTCTAAGCCAGGATCAAATTCAGGATCAGGAAGTGTTGGCACTAATGGGATGTCTTCATCTGTTTAATGCTTCAGACAATACCTTGCAGTGGACTGGGGAGAAATTAAGGGAGATTGGTGTCAGAAATCTGATGGCTGCCCTTGATCTGGACAGGCGCACGGCGGTAGTGGTTGCAGTGGGGTCGCGATTTGCGCTGGGTAAAGGCATTCATCCAACTGCCATAGCTATGTAGTAGCGGCTTATGAAAACTATAGTGCTTGTCGAAGTTTACAGATGAGACAGCGACGCCTCAGTATGTGCACTCATTTTTAATCGTCTTACTGATAGATGCTACAAGACCACTTGCTTGTTAGCCTCAGTATTCATAGGGTTTTTCTACTCGCTATAGCGTATAATGAGTCAAAACAAGTTGTAGTAAGAATTGTGGCAGGACTAATTTATGGCAAATAACAAACTGATGAAATGGGCACTTGTCGGCATTGGAATCTCACTGCTGCTGTATGTGGGATCGATCGTTTATTTTGAAGCCCGCCTTGGCTACCTACAACCGCAAGGCAGTACTTCCTTGTTGCTGGCCACTTTCGACAGCAACGATAAACGACATGAGCGCGTGCTGAGGCTGGAACAGATGGAAGGCAAGCATTACATTGCCGTCAACCATTGGCCGCGACGCTGGTATCGCCATGCTCTAGGTAACCCCAATGTTGAGGCAAAGATGCCTGGGGAAGAAAACTTCAGGCCCTTTCAGGCCATCCCTCTGGATGGCGAGGAACTGAGACGTATCAGCGAGCAGTATGCCGTTGGTCTCAATTTTCGTATTCGCACGGGATTTCCACCCCGCCGTTTCTTGCGGCTTGATCCCGCATAATTTAATCCACTACTAAAATATCAAAAGGAGAAGTAAATCATGTTGTTCAGCCACGTTATGATTGGTGCAGATGATCTTGAGGCATCCAAGGTCTTTTATGATGCTACCTTGGGCGTATTGGGGCACGACGGAGCAGTCCATGACCCCAAAGGGCGATACTTTTATCGTACCAAGTCAGGCGTGTTTGCCATTACCCGCCCCATCAATGGCCAGCCGGCCAGTCACGGCAATGGCAGTACACTCGGTTTTGCTGCCGAAAGTCAGGAGGCTGTCGATGCCTGGCATGCTGCGGGGCTGGCCAATGGTGGTACCGACTGTGAAGACCCGCCTGGAATAAGGGAAGGAGCAGGCATGCAGCTTTACCTGGCCTACCTGCGGGATCCAGCCGGTAACAAGGTGTGTGCACTTCATAGAATTGGGCAATAGCCAACCCATAATTCTCGCCGAATTAACTCTGCTATCACCTAGGACATGGTGGTGGCAGGATTCGGTATCCTGCCTAAAGTCGGCTGAGTCTAACAAAGAATCTGGCACAGAGTCCTGCGCTCGACTTGTGTAGTAATGGAGTTTCGCTAAAGCTGGGCCGTGGACCTCTTAGAGTTGGGCACTGATCGGCAGAATTACATCCCAGCGGTTTTCTGACCAATTTCTTTCGCTAAAGATATTGCACCAAAATGTGGCGTCCGAAATTTCAATGCCCTATTTTGGTTCCTTTCTTGGTCTTTGGTCAACCTTCCAACCCGCATCCTTGCTGCTCAGTCCATTCTCTGATGCCAATAGTCTTGGCTCGGTTTTTGCTATGTTTTTACTGTTTAATGTCCGGATCACGGTCTTAACCTTACTAACCCTGCAAAAATAAGGACACAACAAGACATGAAAAATCGATTTTATCCATTGGTTACTGTCGCACTTCTGCTGTTTGCCTCTGCTGTTCAGGCACAGCAATGGACTGCCAACTTTTCCGCCACCAACAACTACATCTGGCGAGGTCTAACCCAGTCAATTAACGAAGGAGCAATTCAAGGCGGCATCGACTATGCAGCGGACAGTGGATTCTATGTGGGGACCTGGGCCTCCAACGTCTCCTATGAATCAGACGATGTTTACTCCTATGAGCATGACATCTATTTTGGTTATGCCGGAGAGGAAGGCGGCATTAGTTACGATATAGGTTATCTCTACTATAACTATGATTCTGGTGCTGGGTTTGATTTTGGTGAAGTATATGGGGCGATTGGAGTAGGCAATTTCAGTGCTCAAGTTTCTCTGCTGACCTATGCTGAGCCTGATGAAGAGCCGGGTCAGGACTTCGGTTTTGCGCAAGCATCCTACTGGTCATTTGATTATGTGATTCCGCTTGATAGTGGTGCCGAGATTGGTTTGCACGCTGGTTTCCACGAAGGTGACTTTATGTATGCCTTTAATGGTGCTACCGATGATTACTGGGATTTCAACATCAGCATTGCAAAAGATGGGTTCTCTGCCATGGTCACCACCACAACTTTGGGAGATGATGATGACGGCGATGGCTTCGAAGACTTTGCCAGTATGGGTGCACGCGATAATGATGAAATGAAATTTGTTGTTGGTTATTCCATGGACTTTGAATTGTGAGCAGTCATACTGCTTGAGCCGTTTCCCGCCCACGCGAATTCCACTGGATTGCGACAGGTTCAACCGCGCTAAGTCGGCTGACCTATGCGGTTTTTTCGTTATTCATTGAAAAATTGCGGGACATCAAGTAAAGAGTGTATGTGAAAAAATTGTAGACAGGCTTACCCTATCTACTCTGATGGCCTTGCCAAAGTTTCAGGTTGCGGTTGAGCTGCAGGTTTCCAATCAGATTTCATACTATTGCAATGCACTA
>JAPORB010000171.1 GCA_026710425.1 Gammaproteobacteria bacterium | reverse complement strand
CGTGTCCCTTGAGCTGAAGCCAGAGGTGGGCCATGCAGATATTTCTTGATTTAACTCACAGTTTGCTGAGGTACTGTGCGTAGTAGAGTGGCCAGACATAGTCAGGACCAGCATCGGGCTCATTACCTGCTGTTCCGATGAGTTTTACAGTATTTTTGGGACTATAGCGATCGACATAGGTGCGCAGGCTGCGCGCTCTACTCCTTGATCCACTCTTAACTTCCACAGGAATAATTTCACCACCTTGGCATTTGTAAAGAAACTCGATCTCACCCCTTGCTTTTGCCCAGGAAAAGGTCGGATATGACACCTGTGTACGCAATTCGTTCTGCACGAAGTTTTCTGCAATAAACCCCTTGAACGATGCGGCTTGCCTGCGCTGTTCCGCATACGACATATTGAGCATATAACCCAACAATCCTATATCAAATAGAAACAGCTTGAAGATATTCTCCTTGGCCAGTGTAGTAAGGGGAGCTGAGGGGCGGCAGTCGATTTGGTAGCATTTTGAAATCAGTTTAGCTTGTTCCAACCAGTTTATCGGCCCCCGCAATTCCTGATATCGCCGCTTGTTGGTAATCACATCCTTGAAAACATAGCGTTGAACCGAATCATCCATAACACGGGCCAACTGGCGCGGCACATTACGAAAAACGGCTTCAATGTGACCAGCGTTCTGCTTGCTATCGTACTTTCCGAAATCCTGCTGGTAGCCGGCGATTAAACTCCGGTGAATTTTCGTTACTGCGTCGCTTCTTTCCAGTGGCGAATCATCCTGACTGAACCAGGCATGCACCGCTTCCGGCATGCCCCCGATGAAATAGTAATCAAGCAACAATGACCATAACTCATTGTGCACCACTTGCCCATGATGTCGCTCTTGAAAAGCCTCATGCAGCAAGTGCTTTCCCGATGCCATAACAAACTCTTCAAAGCACATCGGGAATAATTCGAGAAATTCCACCTTGCCTACAGGAAACGATCCCAGCAGACCAATGTTGGAGCCGGTGGCACAGATATATGCCTGCGGCATGTCCTCAGCGAAGTACTTCAGTGAGTTGACTGCTTGCTGACATTCCCCAACTTCATCAAAAAGAATCAGATCGGAATCAAGGTTGATTTTGCTATTGAGGGATATTTCGAGATTGGCGATCACCTGGGTCGATTGCAGACCATTGTCGAATATACGCATCAGACGCGGTTCGGCGAGGAAATCCGCCTTGTGCACCGCCTGGAAGTGCTTTCCTCCAAACAGACGCTCTGCCAGCCAGGTTTTGCCAACTTGGCGGGCACCATCAAGCAGTAGTGGTTTCCGCTGTTTCTGATTTTTCCAGTACAACAATTTTTCTATTGCGAGCCTTTTCATAGGGCCCTCATCAAATCCTGCAGATATACCATGGCTGATATTTTGCAGGCCCATTTCCGGATTATCGGTACTGTCAATAACTGGCACTGGGTCAAGTATAGATAAAGTGGAGAGAATTTGCACTTATATGCGCATAAAAGTGTAAAAAAACAACGTTTATATGCGCATAAAAGTGCTAATAAATTGGGGTGCCGTACTCCGCAGAGAGGTTTTTCTGATGATTTTGATAGTTCTTGACTGGATATTTCACTCCATCGTGACCGACGATTTCACTTTATCGTGACCGGTTTTGGGTTATTTTTCGATACATGATGCTCTTACATCAGAACCACCACTCAATATTCAGAGTAGCTAACATGTTTCAGTTTGGATTGTTTAAACGGGCAGGATGATTACATTTGAAGCGGATATCAAATTGTTACTTTTTTCCTGGCCACGATTCTGTTGTGACACACCCAAGATGTCCTGGGTAACATACGACAAACGAAGGTCGCCAAGAGAGTAATCTGCATCAGGGGGCTGCCAACGGCTTGAGAAGTGCCTCAGTATTAAGGGCTATAACCCTTTGAGCCGGTCCTTTGAATAGAAGGCTAGGGCCAGTTGTTCCTTGATGGAGAGTGGCACACATTTTCCGGCCCCGATTTTTTCCACATCCTCTTCAGAGCAGTAGGTGCCAAATAAGCGGTCCCACAGAATAATCCTGCATCCATAGTTCGAGTCAGCCTGTCTTCGCACGCAAGAATGATGCGTATGATGTTGTGGTGCTGTGGCAAATACCCAGTCGTAAATCGGTGTGGTCCTTATGGGTAAATTGGAATGATTCAGGACCCCGGTCCAGATGGCATAGGCACCAACGACCGGCATGACTTCATCGTTGGCACCAAGTAATGCCAGGGCTGTGGGGGTACCTATCAGTAAGGTGGCCCATTCCAGCGGGTGTGTGCGGTCCTTGCGCATACAACCCATCTTGGTGATATGGTGGTGCGTGGCATGAATACGCCACCAGAACAGGGATTCATGCTGAATCCGATGCAACCAATAGTAAATGAAGCTGGATAGCAAAAGTATAACCATCGCACCACCCAGCAGGCCGAGAAATGAAGTGGGTGCAATGGTGATTTGCAGAGGAGCCAGGTCACGGACAGCCTTGAAGCCGTCGGATACGGGTGTCTGATAGTAACTGCTGTACAGTGGGACCCAGAGCAGGGCACCACAAGCGAGCCAGAAGGCATCCTCGATCATTTCCGTGGGCTCGAGAATCCAGTCCTTGCGTTTGGTCCAGATTCGCTCTGCAATAATCACCGCAGGTACTGGAATCACAATCATAATGGCCGCAAACAATTTGGGGTCCATCCAGTCAAAGCTGGTCATGGCGGCGACCAGAGTCATTGTACCCAGCACCATAACGGGCTGCACGGAAGACCAGATAATGTGGTTCCAGCCGCGAACGCTGGCAGAGGATATTGGTTGCTGAATGTTTTCAGGCTCATTTCCATGGACTTTGGAGGCTGTATCACTCATAAGAATGTCCCTTGAATCGTTAGATGAAGGCTTTAAGCATACAATACTAAATCATCAACGCAGCTACGCAAAAACCCCGCCAATTACAGGTCAGGAACCTGATCGCACAAGAGGAGAGTTTCCTCTGCTCCGATAGAGCCAATGAAAAAATAAGTTCTGTAATTCAATGAGTTATAGGTTATCACTGCCGATACTGCTGTAGCCACAAGCTTGCGAATTATTTTTTAGGCTATGATTTAATGTGTGCAACAGTGCTGCACAAAACCCAATAGCGGTTCGAAAATTTAAATTGCTTTAGACATCATCGTGGTCAAAACGTGTCCTCACTTTTTTCGTGGGACTAGGGAATTAGTTTTTGGCTGAACTTGAGCAGGCACCAGTCAATGGGAAAGGATGCCAGCGAAGTGATCCAGGCTACATAGAGCAGGATGACATCCATAAAAAGCTAGCATCTCACCAGAAAGATGCAATAGCTGAGACCATCAGTAGAAGAGGCATTGGCTTCGGCAGCAATCAGGAACAACTAAACGGTACCAAGGCTCAGGCGATCTGCATCGGCAAGCCATGGCAGCATCTGCGGTAAAATGACTCACAGGATAATTTGCCATCTGTTGTCACCAAGTGTCTTGACCTTGACCAGCAGTTCTGACGGCAATTCCCTAGTGCACTGTAGCATATCTCTGATCAGGAAAGGGCATACACCAATGACGATCAACATTAACTTTGGAGAGTTCACCCAGGCCGAATACCATAAAAAACTGGTAAAATAGCCATTGGCGAGATTAGCAAAACAGCTATGACCATTGGGTTTAGCGGAGCTGCAATTAGAGGAATGGAGCCAGCAGCCAGACTAACTATTAGACCCAGGGTTACGGCGATACTGATACCTTTTGCTAGGCGTAACGCACTGCTTTGAGTGTCTTGCCAAAACAGAAATTCTCCAGTACGTCTGCTGGGCTTAAAAGCCATGTGGTTAACAGCTGAAGCCATTTTGGCAAAAGCTTATTCTATTCATTTTCCGCCTTGCGCATCTCTTAAGCGGTCTGGTAGGCAATGGCTAACGCAAGGGCTGTCTTCAGTGCGCGCCCGTGTCGGAAATTAATCAGCATTGGCATGGAAATACTGCTTTTTTCTCAATACAGCTGTTAAGCCACTTTTTGGAGCGGAATCCTAAAGCACATTGTTTGCAGCTATTTCCATGAAATAAGGATCGAAGCAAGGCTGAAGAATGTTACCAGAGTTTCCAAATACGCCAATGAGGGTTGCGATCTCAGTGAATTCCGCATCAGGTGCAGCGTTGCTCAGCAGGCCATGCTCGAATGAGAAATTGGCGACTTACTCCATTGTACTGATCAACTCCGGGCTTTTGATGAAAGCTATTGCATCGGTGAGGGAGTAGAACATCCAGGTTGAGGCAAGCTATGCTTCATAGGCGGCCTGATCGATTCCTTGGGCTTTGCCCATATGGGATCTTACTTCCGCACTGGACTCCATGGTTAACATGATCTCATAACGGACATCGGTCAGGGCCATGCCCAGTTCAGGGTTGTCCCTGAGCACATCGGGTTTGACCATGAGTGTGCCAATTTCTCTCTATTCGGGACGATAACTGACAGCCGCAAATTAGCGGTACTCCGGGTTTATCAAGGTCAGATCGTGCCAAAAAAGCGCAATGCATATGAGATGTTTTGGTGCGATTGCACTCAATTTGCGCGTTCGCTGTAAAGGAGAGCAGCAGCGCATCGAAGAGTGTGCGCTCAATCAGAATTTTGGGCATTATTGTTTCTGGATCAAAACCGCTTTTCCGACCTTTGGCGATAACGTGATGAGCTGTCCACTCAAGATCAGCCCGTCCTCCACCTCAATCAGCCCCTGATCAGGGGCTGGCTTGAAATAGTGGGCGGCAGTCGTTTGCCGAATTGCAAATTTAGTCGTTTTTCCCGTCTTCGTCCGCCTTTTCGATCGGCTTAGATGGCAGTGGAATCATCGCCTCTTGCTTCCAGTCATAGAGCCTGCAGACACGTGCTGAGGCAAGCATGCATCCGCTTGGATGACCGCAGTGAGAAAGACATTTTTTGCGGTTCGTAACAGAACATCCAGGTCTGCCCATTCATCGACAAAGCCGCGTCGCCCGCCACGCTCGCTCGAGATGCCGATGGCCAGTGTGCCATTAGCTATTGCCACATTCAGGTTGGCTGAGCCGGCATTGGACAGGTGTGGGTTGCTGCCCAGAAAGGAAGATATGGCCAATGAATTCTGGACCAGACTGCTTTGCAGTGCCCCCGGAATCTGACCTGATGGAGTCAGTGAGACTGGCTCCATCTCAAAGCGAATGCCGAGTTCCCTGGTGACTTCTGCAAGAATGATCCGGGTCTGGGACTCCATGCTCTCAAGATGTTCCTGATCGAGGGACCTCAGATCCAAAGAAAACCAGCCGGATTGTGGTTTGTGATTGAACACTGCACCGCTGTCGAGAATCGCGACATTGAGGTGTGTGCGGCGATCTTCATACATTCGCGGTTCGGAAATTTGCAGGATTCTGTCAACCGCTCGCGCAATACCCTGATTAACATTGGGCAGTCCACCTCGGAGTGTATGGCCAGGAGGTCCGAGAGCATTGACTCGCCACCAGTGAATGCCAAGTGCCCCATAACTTATGCTGCCACCTTCTCCCAAGACATCAACGAAGGCAATGGCGCGATCTCGGTAACTGTCATAAAGATCTCGCATGCCCGTCAGCCCAGTTTCTTCCTGTGCCACAGCGGCGAATACAATATCGTGTTGTGGCGAAAGATTATGTTTAACTAGTGACCGCGCTGCCGATAGGAGGGCGATGGTGGTGAGTGATGTGTTGGTGCCCGGTCCGACCACACGATTGCCCTCAATCACTGGTGGGTTGCTAGCTCTGCGTTGATGTTCGGCCACCGTGGCCAAGTCATCCAGGGTGGAAACGAAGACTATTGCCTGACCCGATTGCCCGGGAATCCGGCCTATGACATTGGGGCTCCTGGTGACCATAATGTCTGCCAGACCTACCTCGCGCATTAGATTGGCAACTGCATGAGCGCGCTCATGTTCCTGCCCGGAGGGCGAGACTATTCCGCCGATTTGTACCAGTTGATTGGCAGCGAGCATCCGACTGGCCTCTATGTCAGCCAGACCTTGCAGGACAGTCTTATCTTTCAGGACTTCCTCAAGAGGTCGTTGAGCGAAACTGCTGGATACTGTGGTCAGGACAAAAACGAGGAAGCTTGCATGGCAGCATCGGTTCAAGAATCGTCTTTGTCTGGACGAGAGAGTTGGCATGGATTAATGTCGGCAAGTTAACTGGTTGAATCAGCTAACTCAAACCGTTGCCGCAGAAAATGAGCAACGCCATCTGCATCATGGTGACCAATAATCCCAGTCGCTTTCTCTTTCAGTTCAGGGTCAGCGTTTTCCGTAGCATAGGATTCATCGGCTACTTCAAACATGCTCAGATCATTTTTGCCATCGCCGAACACAATGATTTTCTGGTAGTCGTAATCCTCACGCAAAATACCCAATGCACTGCCCTTACTGCCGCCACTGTGATGGATATCCAGCCAGCGCATGTTAGGGTCCTGAATTGCACGCCCGGTATAGGCGGTGAGATCTTCTTCCTCAGCAATCATATCAATGAGGGTTTGCACCGAAGCTGCTGGACCCATGCCACTGAGGTTGATGACATGGGCTGTGTCAGACATAGCCCGCAAGGGTTCCAGTGGCAGTTGCCTTTCATCTTCCAGCAACTGGGCTAGTCGGCCTTCCTGTGTTGTTTTCAGGGGTCCGTGATAAACCGAGTGCTTTCCGTCCGCTTCCAGCGTAAACACAAAGGGTGTGATCTCTTGCATGGTCATGGCTGTCATGACATGCCAGACTTCCTGCTGGGTCAGCAAAAGACTATGGCTATAATTTTTTCGCTGTGGACACCAGATGATGGTGCCATTCTTAAGAATATGAGGCTGGGAAAAACGGTGATCTCGGATCGGACCAAGTGCGGCCTGGAGTGTCCTGCCTGTGGCCACTGTATAGTGGATACCTGACTGTCGTAGCAGAGCAAGAGTTTCACCGGTAAAGGCTGAAACCACTGAACTTGCATTGAGCAAGGTCCCGTCCAGGTCAAACACAACGAGCTTCATTGCATTCTCAACAACAAGGTAAAGAAATTTGCAGTTAAAGACATGCCAGTGCCTGTTCGACATCGGCAATGATGTCATCTATATGCTCAATGCCAACACAGATACGCATGGTTTCTGGAGCCACTCCGGCCTGCCGTTGTTCCTCTTCTGTCAGTTGCCGATGTGTCGTTGAGGCCGGATGGCAGGCAAGGGTCTTGGCATCACCAATATTGACCAGACGCTTGATCATCTTAAGCGCATCATAAAATTTTACTCCAGCCTCATAACCGCCCTTAACTCCGAAGGTAAGAACAGAAGCAGGCATGCCATTGCAGTATTTTTGGGCCAGTTGGAAGTTGGGATCAGATTCCAATCCGCCAAAACTGACCCACTCCACCTTTTCATGACCTTGCAGATATTGTGCTACAGCCAGGGCATTCTCACCATGTCGCTGCATGCGCAGGCTAAGAGTTTCTAGTCCCTGCATAATCAGGAAGGCATTCAGCGGTGACAGAGCAGAGCCGGTATTTCTAAGCGGTACGGTTCGCGCCCTGCCGATAAAGGCAGCTTCTGCAAAGGCTTCTGTGTATACCACACCATGATAGGAGGGTTCCGGTTGATTTAGTGCTGGGTAACGTTCGGCGTGTTCTGCCCAAGGGAATTTGCCTGAATCCACAATCACACCACCGATGGAAGTGCCGTGACCACCTATATATTTAGTTAGGGAATGCACTATTATATCTGCACCAAATTCTATCGGATTGCACAGCGCAGGTGTTGCAACGGTATTATCGACAATGACTGCCACGCCATGCTTGTGTGCAGTGGCGCAGACTGGCTCCAGATCAATGATATTGCCCGCCGGATTGCCAATGGTTTCGCAATAGATCGCCTTGGTATTGTCGTCAATCAGTTTCTCAATGGCTGCGGCTGAATCATCTTCAGCGAAGCGCACTTCAATCCCCTGGCTGGGCAGCATATGGGCGAAGAGGGTCCAGGTGCCGCCATATAATTGCGGTGTTGACACGATGTTATCTCCGGCCTTGGCCACTGTAAGGATGGCATAGTTTATTGCGGCCATACCTGAGGCAACGGCCAGGGCAGCCAGGCCTCCTTCCATGGCGGCAATCCGCTGTTCCAACACATCATTGGTAGGATTCATGATGCGGGTGTAGATATTGCCCGGGACCGCAAGATTGAATAGATCAGCACCATGTTGTGCATCATCGAACTCGTATGCAACAGTCTGGAATATGGGTACTGCTACTGACTTGGTGGTGGCATCAGATTTGTAACCACCATGAATAGCAATGGTTTCTTTTTTCATTTTCTTCAGAACTCCTAGTTTAACAGCAGAAAGCGGTTGTATTACCTGTAATGATTATCTATTTTATTCTATTTAGTAGTACTGAGTATACTCCTTTCTATGTCTGATGAAATCAAGGCTGGCTAGGTGAAACTAGCTTCTGCACTTTGAGTATAAGAGAAAGCTTTTGTCAGACATTCAGAGCTAATGTTCAATAATGGAACTCTACAATAAATGTCATCTCCCTCGTTACGCAGAGGGAAGAAACTCAGGACACTGTGTGTGCACAAACGATATCGTCGTATATTGTGTTAAAAGGTTTATGCAAAGATTGAGATCTAGTGGTGGAATAACCCAAAATATTCATAGCTAAGTGACCAAAACATGAATATACTCCTTTGTGTCATTGATTTAGAAAGATAGAAATTGATGGATGCTTTTACACAATTCGGAAGATTTGGTTTAAGTTTGGAATAATGTCTGATTCGAAATTCCAAATTTTTCTCCTGATTGATACTAAATAGAGGTAGATTGATGGCGCAATCTAGCAACGGAATAATGGATTCAGTCGAGATTAACGGTTATCGCGGTTTGGCTTCATATCGGCTTGCCAACTTGGCAAATGTAAATCTTATTGTGGGTAACAATAATTGTGGTAAAACATCAATTCTTGAAGCCTTAGGACTCCTTGTATCAGGAGGTAATATATCTGTGATAAGCCAAATCGGAACAAGTCGTAGCGAAAATTCCTTACCTTACTCCTCTCGAAAGTATGGACGAATGATGGATTTCTCGAATATCTTTCATGGCCACAGCTTTAAATTGGGTGCATCATTTGATCTTTCCGCAAATGATGGTGAGCGTTCGCTTGCTGTTAGTCTTGAGGAGTTCGACGAAAGTACATCAGATGCTTACAGTGAAATTCATGACAGTGACGAAAGTGATTCAGACTTATTCGCATATGTTATGAAAATCGTCACTAACAATAAAGAAGAAGCGATTACTTTTCCAGCCCGTGAGGATGGCATAGTATTTCTTGGACGCTCCCTTGGATTAAATCGAAATCGATATCCTGCAACACCGACCCGCTTTTTGACTGTTGACTCATTTGACCCAGCTAAAATGGGAGAATTTTGGAATACAGCACTTGAGGATCGCCGAGAAGCTGAAATAGTTGAAGACATGAAAATTCTTGTTCCTTCGCTTGAGTCAATGCACTTCCTTGCAGGGAGGATGCCAAGCAGCGGCATACTCCTTGATTTAGCAAGTTATGGGAAAAGAGTACCGATTTCCACTTTTGGTGATGGATTGCGTCGGTTACTCGCTTTGAGGCTCTCGTTTATTGGAGCGACAAATGGGTTATTGCTGGTCGATGAGATTGATACAGGTTTGCATTGGACCGTAATGCAGGAGATGTGGAAGTTTGTTGTAGAAATAGCAGACAGGAATAATGTACAGGTATTTGCTACCACGCATAGTTATGACTGTATCCGTGGATTAGCCTCATTGATTGACTCGCGGCCTGATTTGTCCAGTCAAGTTTCCCTACAAAAAATGACGCCGTCACTAAAGCAGTCAGTATGCTTCACCGGCGAACAGATCAAGATTGCGGTCGGACAGGACATTGAGGTGAGATGATGGCTATTCCGACAAGATCATACTTGTATGTCGAAGGAAAGGATGATGTGAATACGATAGGACATCTTTTAAGCAAACATGGCTTTGATTGTCCAATGGACAATTATCAACTTGATGAAAGTCGTTTCTCGAGGACAGTTCCATTCATTAGGGGTTCAGATGGCAAAGCAGATTTGCTTTCTTCAATTCCTACCGCAGTCCAAGCCAGTAGCGGGCGGTCAGTAGGCTTTGTTTTAGATTCCGATGAAAAAATAGAAGAAAGTTGGCAGGCCGTGTGCGGCAAACTGAGTGAGTTTAATGTAGATATTCCTAAAAGAATTCCTGAGAATGGTTATGTTTTCGATGTGAGTTCGTTAAATGCCAGAGTTGGGATATGGCTAATGCCGGACAATCAGCGAAGTGGTGCTTTAGAAGATTTCCTGATAGATCTTGTAAATAAGAATGACAGGCTATATCCAGTTGCCAAAAGTGCCACAATTGAAGCAAAAAACAAGGGTGCCCAATTTTCTTCAAATAGTGAACGGAAAGCGGTTCTTCATGCCTGGCTTGCCTGGCAGAGGGAGCCTGGCCTCCCCTATGGATCGGCAATAAAGGCTGAATATTTCCAAGTCGACGGTCTAACTGCCTCGAAGTTCGTAAATTGGTACAGAATTCTATTTGAAGAGAACTAATACTTCTATGCCATAATCAATGTGAAGGAGGACATATGCCCTCCTTTATTTTATTATTACTGCTGCGTCCATGCACTTATTATCAGCAAGATATCACAAGTTCTTCTCATCAATATTCCTAAATACAGTCTTTAGTGTTAGACGTTGCATTGATATTTAGTGATGCTACTCATGATGCAGACCTACTGATATAAATCTCGTATATTGGTTGGATATGCTCCTCGGGCACAACATGGTTTTTGCAGTTACTTAACATACTTTTTTCAACCGATTAGACCAGATTATATATTCCTTGCTGATGGTATGGTTTGAGAATTTTCTGGATGCCGGATCGGGCTACAGGTTAAGGGAATATGTGGTTTTACATTACGGAATGTTTGCGGCAGGCGATGGCAATTAACACTGTAATCGCGTATTAGATAATGGTGATGACCCTTGCTAAGCGACTGCTGCCGGACTGTTTTTCATAGATGATATTCACAGAAATGGAACTTAGTTTTCCTCGCTAACACAAAGTCTAAACGAGTTCTTTGTGCCTGGCTTAGGCTAGCGGGCATAGTGTGATTAGAGTGGTACCTTTAGAGAAAGTGTGCTGCTGATCACGGCAGTTATATCATTTGGTATGGTCAGCAACTGTTTCGAGAGCGTCTCTGAGTTTCGGAGCTATGTACAATGTGATGCAAGGCATATGCTTATGAGATGAAGACTACCCATATGAAAGCAGACTTATCATAATTTAGTAGTGTTATTTCTCTCTACAGGCGAAAGATGGTCTGTAAATAGAAATAATGACTGTCGCCCTTGCCAACTAAATCCATATAAGATCCAGCGCGGAGCCAAGTATAACCACCATCTAAGGTAAGTTTATTGTCCATCAGGTGCCAGCGCATACGAGTTTCGAGTTGCAGGGCGGCATGATCTTCATCAAGATTGCCGGGATGACGATAGCGGGTGGTACTCCAGCCCTGTGCTGCTTCTGCCAGAGAATAATTCTGAAGTCGGATATAAGCATCAACGTCACTGGCGGGTTGCAGATTCAGCATGAGGCCGGGGCTATTGATGTTATAACGTTGGAACGCGCGAAGGATACCGGTAGGGCCAAAATCAGGACGTGGTACGCCATAATAATGGTCAAATGAATTGGACTCGGCATCCAGCGGGTCCTTGTCACCGCTGGCAAAGTGATAAAGAAAGCTCAGTCGCGGCTCCCAGGCTGCTTCAAAGCTATAACCAAGGGCCAGGTGAAAATAGTCGGCGCGATGGTCCCTTGGCGGAGAGAGTTCATCCAGTGCCGGTGCATCGCCAAATTGTGTCATGGCCTCCACCTCATAGTTCCACTGAGCCGGTGCAGGATTGCGATAGAGTCTTGCACCAACACCGATGACATCAAAACGTTGGTTGGCTGGTTGCTTGCGGTTTTCATCCAGGCCCAGCACATATGTCTCCAGATAATCCTGTCGACTTGGCAGCAGTGTCTCGTAGAATGCACCCCACATCAGCTTGTCGCTCGACTCCCGGTCCAGGCGCGGGTCATTCTCTGACCAATCTCCAGCCACTCGCCGGATGGTGGGCTGTGTATAAAAAATCTGAAAGGTTGAATCGCCATTCTGCAGAAAAGCATGGATGCCACCAAAGGCATTGATGGTATTGCGATATCTGTTGCGTGCGATGAAGCGGCGGCTGCCAAGATCCATTGTGAAACGACCAATTTTCACAAAGCCACGATCTTCAGGGCTGAACAGGCTGGACAGTGGTATGCTCAGATTCGCTTGCAGAATGTCCATGGGATTATTGGTGAAGCTGTCCAGCGGAGTTCCCTCATCATGGAACCAGGTGCGCATGTCGGCCACTTCGGCCTGCACGGAAAACTCTCCCAGGTCAGCCTCTGCCGCAAGTGTGTTCCTCATCTCAAATGCCTGATCGCCGCCGTCAAGACCTGCTCGAAACTGCCCGTCCAGTGTCTGCATCCGGCTTTGTTGTTCAAAGCTAAGTGACAGCCATTTTGGCAGGTTCGCTGATCCATCCTGGGCTTGAGCTGATAACGTCAGCACCACAGTTAGGTAAGCAACTAGTTCAGGGGTAACCAGTCGGCATAGCAATGTCAGGCAGAGTGGGGCAACACGCTTAGCGGCAGGCCGTGTAGAGATTTGTTTACTTTCCGGGTAGATTTTTACAGACATATCCATCGTCCAGAAACCAGGTTATTAAGGAAATTTTCCATAGCGGCGAGATTAGGGAACTAACCGTAACTGGCAGCATTGAAGTGGGGTAGCCGCCAGACTTGGTCAATTATCCTACGAAATCGCAAAGATATCATTGTTTAATTGTTTCTTACCGAATCTTGGCGCAGTAACGAGGGCTGCATAATGTAGCTTTATCAGTTGGCTGCCATTGAATGCTAATTTCAACACATGCGCACAGTCAGACTCAAAATTCTCAACAGTTGTTTGGACGAATATATTCGCTAGGTATTCCAGGGTGATATAGTGCTGATGACGCGTCAAGATCAGGTTGTTGACACAATATCACCGCCGATTGATTGAAGACCCGGTATGTTCGGGGATTATATGCTGGCGGAAGGAGCCCGCAATAGTTGGATAAGTCCCCCTCTACTTCCTCAGGCTGGCAATCTTCCATTGCCAAGTGGAATTGATACATTGGAGAACATGCTCTCAGAGCTTGATGCGGACTGTTTTAACCAATGAATAATATTGAAAATTTCGTTCTACTTTACTTAGTAATTAACTGGTGGATTGAAGGCCAACTTTAGTCCGAACCGCTTATTTGCAGTTGGCAAATTAATTATGACAAGTGGACACGTCTACACTCAAGGCGGCAGACTAAATCGTATGGAGTCAAGGAGTGAAACTTGATTAAAGCGGTAGTCTTTTTTGACCTCACACCATAATGTTCTAGAACGGTCTCTATATTTCTTGACTTTGCCTATATGCACTCTTGAGGCCTTACACCTCACTTTTACCATGTGAGAGTTAAGAACAGTCACATTGTGATTGTCGGCTATGATCGTCGAATAAATGAAGCTGCGCAAGCATTAGACTTCCCTTATTGCTTTTGATTAATTTCGATTAGCATGAGCAGAAATCTAATGCAAAATAGCTTTAGGGAATCTTGCTTGAAGTGGGATTATGAGTGAAAAAAGAGAGATGAGCCGGATAGGGCTTTGGTCATCTCCCCAGTGTCCGATAGTTGGTGTAATCGTAGCATGAGGATATCGCAATTTGACTAACACCTGTATCTGGATGCCACTACTTTTGATGCTATTGCTGTATTCTCTACTTGTGTTGCGACTTCGCAAGCCTCAAATAAGTCTGTATTTGCAATGATATATTGCAGTTGTCTAAGTAATCTGCACCTTCATGAAAGTGTCCGCAGACACAACTGTCTCGTCATTGGCCAGGTCCAACAGCGTATTGCATTTGAAATCAGTGTGCGTTTGTCATGTTACCTGCCAGACTGATTGTTAATATTGTTAATGATGTTATGCTTCAGTTTGCCTGCCAGAGTTTATATCTGGTCATGCCCAAACATCACCAATCAAGGGTGTGACCAAGTGTTATTGAATAGGCCCAGGGATCCATTTCGACATAAGTTGATACGGGCCCAATTCTGGAATCAAAGCTGGCATTGGTGTTGGTGTTAATGCGCCAGACTGAGGTGCTGAGATGCCAGCCATTCCCAAGTTTCCAGTCAAAACCGGCCCTCAGTGCTAGCCCAAAATCATCATCCAGAAATAGGCCATCGGCATCAAATTCTGTTTGAATCTGGGTAGCGAGAGTGTGATCAAAAAACCTGGTGTAGGTTAACCCGGCACCAATATAGGGTCTGAATCTGCTTGTGGTGGAGCCGAAATAATACAGCGCACTGACAGTGGGAGGCACTTGTTTTGCCTCGCCAAGCTTCGCTGTATTGAGTCCGTAGTGCTCCAGACCATTGATATACAGATCATGTTCAAAGGGAGCCGTGACATTGGCTTCGACAGCCAGGGAGTTGGATAGCATGTAACCAAGACTGAATCCAAGCTGGGCATCGCCCTTTATGGCCACGCCGGAGTCAGCCAGGAATCCTGAGGAGGTTGTATTCACCGGACTGCTACTTATGCCTGGATCGAAATGAACCGCACCCAGCCTAAACAGTATATCTCCTTTCTCCTGAGCCTGAACTGGCTGAGCCAGAATAGCGGATAAGACCAGTAATAGAATCAAGCAAGCTCGCATTATTAGACTCTTGCCGAGGCTGCCAATATGCAGGGCAGAATTGTATGCTACGGAGGGCTTGTTTTTTAATCCAGATAATTTCTTTTGCATGTCTGTTTCTCCTTTTCCTGTTTTCGAGCAGTATATTGCTACTCCCAAAATATCCAGTCTATTCGGATTAATTTGTTTGATTATTCGAGAAAACCGATGATTTGGCCCCGCCACATACCTGTTGGTTAAAGAACAAGTCAGCAATTACAGTTTCAGGAAAAGGCTAAATAGGGATGCATGAATATGCATGCATCACAGCTCCAAAGCAGAATAGGCACTACTTAAAATTGCACTCCAAGGCTGAAATCCTGACAACAGTTGTTTACAATACTGCGCTTTTTGACGGAGAACTGCGCTGGTGCGACTTTGTCTTTTAGACTGTAGATGGATGGTGGCAGGATGCGTATCGGGATTATTGGTGGTGGGCAATTGGCAGCAATGCTGGTGCAGGCATGCACCCGCAGCAATGAAATTGAGGGTAGCGACCATCAAATCCTAACTCTCGACAAAAGCCCTAGCTGTCCTGCAGCACAGGTTGGCGGAATCCATGTCCAGGGTGTACCAGCGACGGGAGAGGGATATAACAGGCTAAGTGATGCCTCGGATATCATTACCATTGACCTGGAAAATGTCTCTGTGAAGGTTTTGGCAGAGCTAGAATCCCGGGGCCAGAAAATCATTCCAGCCCCCTCTGTATTGGCCCAGCTCACCAACAAGCTAAAACAGAAGCAATGGCTGACCGAGATGGGCATTCCGACAGCAGCGTTTATGCCTTATGACGGGAGCATGGAAATAGACTCAGAACCTTATGGATTTCCAGTGGTGCAAAAAGCAGCTACTGGTGGCTATGACGGTCGGGGGGTGGCGGTATTACATTCCCGTGCTGATAATGAAACCAGATTACGCACGAGCGGTTATATCGAACAATATATTAATCGAAAGATGGAAGTGTCGGTAATGGTGGCAGCCAGTGAACAGGGAGAGGTAGTGGCTTACCAGCCGGTAGAAATGGTGTTTCGTGAAGATGGCAATGTGCTTGACTATCTGGTAGCACCTGCAAGACTCCCCGCAGAACTGCTTGTCCAGGCCCGGGAGTTGGCGGTATCAACCATTAGAGCACTGCAAGCCAGCGGCATTTTCGGGATTGAAATGTTTCTTACAGAATCAGATGAACTGCTCGTTAATGAAATTTCTCCACGTACACACAACAGCGGCCACTTCACCACAGAAGCCTGTCTTACTTCCCAGTTTAGTCAACAGCTTCGAATCCTGACCGGCATGAGTCTTGGTGATGTTTTCCAGTTTACACCAGCTGCTATGTTCAACCTGTTGGGTGCAAGGGATTATCAGGGTGAAGCGATAGTTGAACAGGACCAGTCGCTAGATGATGATGAGAGGGTGGCGATCCATTTATACGGTAAGCGACAGTGTTTCGCCGGGCGAAAAATGGGTCATGTCACCGTTACAGGAGATTCCGTGGAAACTGCCTTGCAGAAGATGAAACTGATACGCAGAAAAATTTTGGTAAGGGGAGCAGAGAAAAGTGTCTGAATCGGCCCGGCCTCAAGTTGGCATCATTATGGGAAGCGACTCCGATCTGCAAGTTATGCAGAAGGCGGCAGATATTTTGGCCCAGCTTGAACTTCCCTTTGAGTTAACAATAGTTTCAGCACATCGGACACCGGACCGGATGGTAGAGTATGCGCGTAGTGCCGAGTCACGAGGGTTGCGAACCATCATTGCCGGGGCAGGCGGTGCGGCCCATCTGCCCGGTATGGTGGCAGCACTGACTGTGTTGCCTGTTATCGGTGTGCCGATTGCTGTCGCGGCCCTTCAGGGCCAGGATTCGTTGCTTTCCATTGTACAAATGCCCAAAGGAGTTCCGGTAGCCACCGTAGCGATCGACAATGCAACCAATGCTGGACTACTGGCTGCCCAGATTATTGGCAGCAGTGATGCAGTGGTGAGGGCAAAACTCACAGCCTTCAGAGAGGCACAGACAAAGTCGGTTTTGCGTAAAGCGGGACAGCTGGAAAACCAATAATCAGTCTGCTGTAGCCCGCTCTAACCTGTCCTGTATGGCTCGCCACTCCGGGCTTTTAGGCACCTGTTCAATGAGGCACAACTCTACCCCCAAATCTTCCAGTGAATAAAAAGCATTGTAGAGAGCTGCTGCAAAATCACTGGCTGAATCTGGCAAAAGCAGCAAAGGGCCACTCCGTGAACCGAGGCGATTACCCGTAGTCTGTCGGCATAGGATACTGTTTGATTGTGACCAGGCAGCTTTGATTGCCTCTGAATTAACAAGCCGTAGTTTGACTCCGCGAGGCTGGTAGTGGTTATGTCGCAGCCCCGGTGAAGGTTCTGTGCTATCGAACGATTGGATGATTTTACCGATCACGGCTTCAAGGGCAGGACGGGACAGACTGCCGGGTCGTAACAGGCGAGGTTGGGCCTTGCGAATATCCAAAACGGTAGATTCGATTCCAATTTCAGTGGGGCCGCCGTCAAGAATGGCAGCGATTCTGCCGTCCAATGTGGTCGTCACATGTTCCGCCCGGGTTGGGCTGGGGCGACCGGATAGATTGGCGGAGGGCGCAGCCAAAGGGAAAGGGCAGGCATTTAGCAGTTTACGGGCCACTGCATTGGCGGGTGCGCGTACGGCGACGGAATCCAGTCCGGCAGTTACCAGGGAAGGAACCCGATCACTGGAGGGTAGAACCAGACTTAGTGGGCCTGGCCAGAATATGTCAGCGAGTTTCCTGGCTAGCTGCAATTCTTGTGGGTTGACTTGCCACAGTGGCAGGGCCTGATCCAGGGATGCCACGTGGAGGATCAACGGATTATCGCTAGGCCGACCTTTGGCCAGGAATATTTTTTCAACGGCCAATGGATCAAGACCGTTAGCACCCAGGCCGTATACCGTTTCAGTGGGGAAGGCAACAAGCTTACCTTCACTTAGTAAGGAGTAGGCGTTGGCTATTGATTCGGTAGCAACAGGATCGAAAATTTCGGTGATCACTTGGTCAGCGATATCAACATACTCGGAAAGATAATTCAAAGGAAGGTGCGCATTTTCTGAGTCATTGAGTCAATATCCTCAGATCGCTTTGATTTTATACTTCAGAAAAAGCCGAAAAGCCCCCTAAGTGAGTAACGACAGTACAAGATTCAGATTATACGTATAGTGTGATGGAATATCTCATTCATAAATTCATCCCAGCACTCTTTGTCTTGGGTAATTTGATCCATCTGATAGACCTTGATATACCCCATTGTGTCGAGCCGTTTTTGCATTTCTGGAGTAATGACACCTGCGATCAAGAAATTCACACAACCGGGTGAAGTTTCGGCAAAACTCTTGGTCATGGCACCAAGACGTTCAAGAGCACCAGCTGGATCACGACCGCCTTTAATCTCAATAGTGGCAATTCTGCGTCCCTCTCTAGTGAACTCTATGTCAGGTTCCGATCTGTATCGAATCAGCATATCGTTAGGAAGTTCATACTCTCGACTTTTTGGTTTATCAATTGGAATAATTCTTTTAGCTTTGAGCCAAGCAATCATCCGATACTTGATAAGAGACTCTGCCATATCACCGATTTTGTTTCTAAACATGCTATCAAGTGTAATCCCAATTGAGGCATGAATATTGCGATAACCATCTTCAATCGACCAGTTCTGTGTGCTGTCAATGATCAAAGAAATCATAGTATTGTAAAAACTAGCGACTCTTTTTGCTTTATCTTCTGGAATGGGAGAGTTACTTTTGCCATCTTCCCAATCCACCACAGATGTAACTGTTTGAGAAACCCTTTTTCTTGATAGAAATGCCATGCCACGATAGTAAAGTGAGGTTGTAGGGTGTGTGGTAAGAAGCTTTGGGTGTGAAAATACAAATTTCGGTTCAACTTTGATTGAAGAGACATGTTCCCAAGCTTGTGAGCTGATCATTAGACTACTGATAGGATCATAGTCCAATACTTCAGAGAAGTTTGCAATAATTTGCCGTTGCACAATGTCTTCCCGATTCTGGAGAATACTAGCAAACAATAGAGAACGGAGTGCGTTGTCAGACATCAGAGCGAACCCAT
Source organism: Gammaproteobacteria bacterium (assembly GCA_026710425.1). Classification (GTDB taxonomy): domain Bacteria; phylum Pseudomonadota; class Gammaproteobacteria; order Pseudomonadales; family Pseudohongiellaceae; genus UBA9145. The sequence continues at coordinate 2,495 of JAPORB010000171.1, read as the reverse complement.
TAATATACGCACTCTTGTAGTTCGCGACGACCAAAACGTGCCATTTTTTGGCTAGAATTTCCCTTATCTCTCGCTAACTTCCAAATATTTTCACATTTGAAACTCGCTTCTCGGCAAAGTCAGACAATATGAAGTCTACGGATAACTCCTCTCTATGGTATTACACATTGTCGTTGACCATAAAAACGACTCTGCCAAGACTGACAATGCGGCCAAGCTCAAAAATGACAATTGCCATCTCGAAGAAGTATTGTTCAATGAGGTTTATGCTATTTGCTATAAAGCTTTATTCTAGCATCTTCGGTAAAGAAGTGACATTTAGTTAGTGCTCTTTCCTCATTGCTTTTTTCACTTTGAATAGCTATTTCGCGCTCGAATGTTTCGATATTGGGGCAACCTTAGGTTCGGCAACTGGCGGAATAACAAACTCAACTTACTCTTGGCATCCAACAACATATTAACATGTTCCGGTGGAAATGCCTTATCTTATACATCAATGCTTTTTATGGATATCGAGATTATGCATCACAACACTATTGTGATTAACATAGAGATATTCCTCAATCAAATTGCGAACACTCTCGTCCAAAGTTTCAGGCATCCTGACCTCGATCGCTGGTCAGCGGTGCCTAAAATTCGACTATTTCACTGAATTATGTGTTATTTTCCTGTTTGGATCTGAATTTTTGTGATTTGGGTTTGATAAACAGTCTCATTTCCCAGGCTGTTGGTAATGGGAAATTGACTTGGAATCAGAGTAGACCTATGGAGATGGTTTGCTGGACATAGAACGCACATTAGCCGAGGCCCGCCAACATCAGAGCGCAGGTCGATTTGCACAGGCAGAGCAACTGTATCGACAGGTGCTGCAAGTTGAACCCGATCAACCGGTCGCCCTCCATTTGCTGGGTGTTCTGGCTCATATGGCAAGACAAAGCGAGGTCGGGGTAGACTTGATTCGTTCTGCCCTCAGAGTCGCACCCGAGTATGTGGCGGCCTGGAACAATCTGGGCAATGTGCTCAGGGAGTTGGGCAACCAGCAAGAAGCTGCTACCGCCTTTGCCAAGGCCATTGAGATCAAGCCGGACTATGCCGAGGCACATGGCAATATGGGGCTGGCACTGCAATCACTTGACCGACTAAACGATGCCATGTCAAGTTACCGTAAGGCATTAGAGATTAAGCCGAATATGGCGAATGTTCTGAACAATCTGGGTCAGGCATTATGTCTGGCAGGAGAAGTGGGAGAGGCTATTGACAGATTCACGCAAGCAATAGCACTCAACCCAGATTCGGCACATTTCCATTACAATCTGAGCAAGGCACGAAAACAATGTGGCCAATTTGAAGAATCTGTGGCCAGTTTACAAGCAGCGGTGAAGCATCAACCTGACTGGTCCGATGCACACTATAGTCTTGGACTGACTTTGCAGAGGTTGGGTCGGTTGAATGAGGCTGAGCACAGCTATAGGTGTGCACTGGAATTGAGTCCGGACCGTGCAGACTTTCATACTGGTTTGGCCAGTGTGCTGGAATTACGAGGGCATCTGCAAGAGGCTTTGGTCAGTTATGAAAAGGCATTGGAGTTGAACCCACAGGCTCGGGAAGCAGCAGGCTCTATCGGCTCTATTCTGCTCGCCTTGGGCAAGACAGAGGAGGGACTGGTCATGGAGCAAAAAGGTTTCGGGGTGGTGAATTTCGACAAAAACCTTGGTGTTAGCATGGCTTGAGGGAGTTGCTGTGGAAGTTTCAGCCAAAAGAGTCGGGTTGGCAGTCAGTCCCAATGTCCCTCACTTTATTGGCAGTTGGATATTGAAGCCCTATTCACTTTGTGAACAACTGATAGAGTTTTTTGAGTCTCATCCAGAAAACCAGTCCCTCGGCAAAACTGTCGGCGGGTTTAGCCAAAAGGCCAAAAACTCCACTGACCTGACCATCCGGCCACGGGAACTAGATCATTCAGATCATAAGCCGGTTCGTCTATATCTAGATGCGCTGTATGATTGTTACCACGACTATCTGGAGCAGTGGCCTTTTTTGCAAAGCGTGCTGCCTAGGGCACAAGTCAGTTCATTCAACATTCAGCGCTATGATCCGGGCGGTCATTTTCTAAAAGTCCATTCGGAACGAACGACACTTGCCACCAGTCATCGGATCCTGGCCTGGATGACCTACCTGAACGATGTCGCTGAGGGTGGCGGTACTCAGTTTGTGCACCAAAATCTAACAGTACAGCCAGAACGGGGCAAAACCCTGATCTGGCCAGCGGAGTGGACTCATGCCCACAAGGGCAATGTGCTGGATTCAGGTGTCAAGTACATCATCACTGGGTGGATGCATTTTCCACCCACTGCTTTAGACAGTGCTACTACATGAGTTTTAGTGAGCTACTTGTAACTTCTCAATAACCCGTGGCAATGGCCAATATTGGTACTAGCCTAGATTAACTTGTGCTGAACGATTTCAGCGGCGACCATCCTCTGTAGCAGGTTACA
>JAPORB010000235.1:19932-21556 GCA_026710425.1 Gammaproteobacteria bacterium | reverse complement strand
TAACAAAGCGGCAGCGGTAGGTCTTGTAAAGAATGCTCCATCCGATGATTGATTCCCCATCACTTTGTTGAAAAGCTCACCAGCATAATCGGCTCCCATGTCGGCGTATTGGGCAGCAAGTTTTTCGGCCTCTCCAGCCAGATGACGCAATGCACTATTGAGTCCGCTTTCACGCCCACACTCTTCGACAACCTCAATGATTTCCAAAGCAGGTTTGATGACAGGCAAGAAATCATGTTGGGCAATACGGTTCCAATCATTCCTAAAAAGCCGAATTGCATTGGGTGCTGATTTAATACGAGAGAGAGGTGTGTTTACATTGGCCAACCAGTTACCAGCCACAGCTCTCTGATGAAGCATTGCTGCGTTCATCAGCAACAGGGAAGCAATAGTGCAAGCGTCAGCACCATTGTCTTCATGACTGATTCGAAAATGTTTGGCTAGTATGAGTTCAAGCTCATCCTGTCGCAAAGCAAAACAAGCCTGCTCGGTTGCTTGCTGTAGGAGATTGACACTTTGGGCAGATTTGCTACGGCATAGACCAGACTTTTCCAGCAGATTAACAAAGATGCCCATTTGTTCGGCGTTGGACTTTTCTAGCAGTCTCAATGCTAATTGTTCTTGCCTGGGCAATTTATCCTTAGGAGATGATGGTTTTATCTTGCGCCCCTCATAACCATTGGCCATTTTGCGTGCTTTCTTTTTGGTTTTATCAATATTGATTGGGCCAGGGTAACCATCTGATTTAGATTTTCCTCTTACAACTGAGGATTGACGCAGTTCCACAACAATTGGAGCTTCGGGGTCAAGGTTTGGAACAGGTCTAGCAGTAATCACGGCTATTGGTTCCTGCTTTGGTAGCGTAGATGGAGGTATCAGTCCTTTGCTTTGCTTAGCCTTCACTGTTTCGTTTGGATAAGCATCATTCAATGGTCGCATACCTCTTTTGCTCGGAGGTATTCCGTTTTCAACACAGTCTGTAGCGGCAGCTTGAGCTTCACCCGGATTTCCCTCATGCAAGAAATAACTAATCTTATTTTCAACAGAAACCAAACCAACAACCGTTGCTATAGGTAGGGATTTATCAGCATTGTAATCACTAGGCAAATATACCTCCATTAATTCAGAGAGCTTGTACTCTATGCGAGGATCATGCGACCGCAGAGCCATAAGAATTTGACCTAATTCCTGCCAGCCGTCATCAGGATGCTCTGTGTCAGCCATCCAAGTCTCAGCCACTGCATTCTTGGGTATGACGATTGGGCAGATAATGTAGCCCATCTGTTTGCCGCGAGATCGGCGCATAACACGCCCCACCGCTTGGATAACATCCACCGGAGATTTACGCGGCTCAAGAAAGCCTACCGCCGAAAGATTTGGTGCATCGGTCCCCTCCCCAAAAATGCCAACATTAAATATGCCTCGTGGCTCTTTAGATGAAGCTGCTGCGAGTTCAGCCTTGGCTTCTTCTCGCTCAGCTACATTGCTGTCGGCATCTAAATGGCGTAGTCTGTAATTGGGGCGGCCCCCCCCCCCCCGCGGGGGAGGGACGCGGGGGGGGGGCGGGGGGGCGGCGAGGAGGGGGGGGGGGGGGGGGGGGGGCGGGGAGGGGTGGGGGGGGCGG
>JAPORB010000235.1:0-19922 GCA_026710425.1 Gammaproteobacteria bacterium | reverse complement strand
CGCTCTCCCGCTCTCTTCTCTCTCCGCTTCTTTGCTGCCGGCCTCTAAATGGGGGACTGATTACCCCCCCCCCCCCCCCCCCTCAGCAGCTTTTATGCCAAGTTCGCCAAGCCGTTCAGCAACAAATTTTCGAGATGCTTGCGACTGCAGCACATCAGTCATTTCCTTGGATTTCTTGATAGTGTTTAGAAAGCTGATGGATGACTTGATTGGCCCTGTTGACTCCGCAGCAGCTCCGCCCATTACCATTGCCAATGCTAGACCACGAATCACCAGCACAGCTGATAGCGCACTGCCCTCTTTACTGGCTAGTTCGTTGGCAGTATTGTACGCCTCTTGATCATTCACGCCTAAAGCGATAATTCGATAGTCAGAGAGCCAGCCGTTTTTTACTGCTTCCTCATAGTTTCGTCTGTAAAGTTCAGGGCCGAAAACGTTTTCATCATCCATACTCTTAACAACCCACTTCCCTTGTTTTGTCAATCGCTTGTCAGCTTTGTATTGTTGAGGTGTCTTAAACACTTTGGGCGTGGCTGTTTGGTAAACCCGATACTTGGCTGGAAAGCGTGTATCATCATGACAGACGGTAAAGTCGCGCAGCTTCTGTTCCTGAGATCCTACTTTCTTGATACCAGCGGTTCGGTGGGCCTCATCCGCAACTATGCAGGCAAGTTCATGCCTACTCTCAATTAATGCCTCTCCAATTTTATGGCTTGATTGGTATGTACCGAAGATGACACCAACCTGGTCTTTAGGCACGTTTTGAATCCAATTCGAGATGGCCTCTGGTTTAGTCTCAACCCTGCCCTTAACATCGCGTGCACTAGTTTGACTTAAGTCTGCTGTTTGATCCTTGGAAAGGTCGTTTCCCCTTGCTGCTGTCTGATCGGAGCAAACGGCAAGGGCGACAATACGCTCGCCATGCAACAAGAATTCTCTTCGCAACTGCGCCACCAAAGCTATTGATGGGCAAAGAATGGCCGACACCTTGCCGGGTTCGGTAAGTTCCTCAATGACACGTAGAGCAATTCTTGATTTCCCAGTTCCGCAGGGGAGAATGATGCGACCGCGTGAACGCCCAGTGGCCTCAGCATTTTCCCGTAGCCGATAGCATACCGTTTTCACAGCTTCATCTTGCATTTCGTTTCTGCTTATGACTGAGGGTGTAGTGGGTTCATCAATATCCTGGCACTGCTCTAATAGCTGGTTTTCGATTTCAGCCCGTAGGTTTATATGGGTGATTTGGTGATGCTGCATGGTAGACTCAGCATTTGAATGAACGCCAACTGATCCATTGACAACTAACCAGAGCTCATCATATGGTGACTCCCTACCAGAGGCTGCTGCGACAAATGAATTGAGTTCTTTCTTTGCCACTTTTGCCCCCTCGCCATTCACAATTTGTCTGGATTTGCACTGAATGGCAATCAAACCACCACCATTGCGTTCTGCCACCACATCTACTCCGACCTCGGGACCTTTTCGGTCAGGCCAGTCATACCAACCCCAAGCATTTTTGCAGTCCCAATCAGCAATTAGGGGGGCAACGCTTACTGTTACACGCTCCAGCCATTTACCATCCGAACTATCTGGTGAACGCTGTTTAATTTCCTTGAGAGCATTTTGCAGGTCCTCGATAATACGATTAGTCTCCATGCACTTCTCCGGGGCAGATCTTGTGGTAACTATTTAAAGCTCACTTAGTATGTACTGGGATCAATTTTAATTGTGATCATTACGACATTAGCGGGCAACTAGAGCATAGGATTATACAGTAACCAAGATGAAACTATAGCTAGCTATAGTCTGGATTTTAACAAATTCAGAGCTAGTTCCGGACAATATTTGACTTTAAGAATGTGTCCCTAGATGTTCTGTGTTGGACATATTTGATATCCACACCGTTTGGTAAGGGCGCAGCAATAATTTTGCCCTCGGATCTTCATAGCTCTCCCCCTGGATCAGATCATGCCAGGTATCGGTAGTAATCAAGTTTATGTCTGAGAGCTTTACTGTCTGCTTTCGTCTGGACACGTTGCTCAAACAAAAGATGCTTTGATTGCGGTTGATGCTCTGGCGCCAGAAGGCAAACACCTTGGTCCCAAGATGCAATGTGAATTGTGTGGCATTGGGATGAAAGGCTGGCTGTTGTCGGCGAATATCGATTAATCGCTTCATTTCGGCAAACACTTTACCGTGCGGATTGTCTGGATCTTTCAGGGCAGACTCCAGTTCCTCCGTGTCCCAGATATGGCGATTGATGGACCGATTGCGTCCTGTATGTTCCAGTCGGTGATAATCGTTGCGGGAACCCAGAAGACTCTGGATGTAGAAAGCCGGAATACCTTCAATTCCTAGCATGATTGCGTGGGCACAGATAAACCGATCAAAGGCGAAATTATCCTCGCCCGCCTCCAGGGTACCCTTGAGCATATCGAAAAGGGCGATATTAAGCTCATAAGGCTTGTCAAAACCCTCGCGTGCCCGCCGCAAGGTGACCCGCCCACCAAAATCGACCGCTGCCTGGACTAAACTGTTCCGTTCTGTGTCGCTCAAAAGGCCATCAAGTGGGCGCAGACCGATACCATCATGGGAGGCAATAAAGTTGAGATAGGTGGTACCCGACTGAGCCGGCGGCATGCTCATCATCCAGGTTTTAAGGTGTCGGCAGTCACCACTTAGCAGAGTGAAAACCAGCAATGGCGGCAGGGAGAAATTGTAAATAATATGGGCCTCGTTGGCATTGCCAAAATAAGTGAGATTTTCCCGATTCGGCACATTGTTCTCACAGATAACCACGGCTTTTGGTGAATGATTTTCGATCAGGGTGCGTAGCAGCTTAATAATTTCATGGGTTTGCTGCAGATGAATGCAGTCAGTACCGGGTTCTTTCCAAAGGAATGGCACAGCATCCATTCGAAAAAGCGTGATGCCGTGATTGAGGTACTCCCTGATGATGCTAACAAACTCAATTAGCACCTGCGGATTTTTGAAGTTGAGGTCCACCTGGTCTTCGCCGAAGGTGCACCAGATGTACTTTTTGCCGTTAACTGTATTTACCTCATTCAGCAGTGGAGAATTTCTTGGCCTCACTACGGCACTAAGGTCCTGATCGGGGTCGGCTTCGACAAAATAGTCCTTGCCGGGATCAATCTGCTTTTTGAAATTGTCAAACCATAGTCCTCGACTGGACATATGATTGATGACCAGGTCAGCCATGAGCTTGTAGTCCTTACTGATCGCCTCAATATCTTCCCAATCGCCCAGCGAGGGATTTACCGACAAATAGTCCATTATGGCGAATCCGTCGTCTGAACTGAATGGAAAGAAGGGCAGAATATGCACTGTCTCAATGCTGTTTTGCAGATGCTTATTCAGAAATCGGTGCAGTGAGTGCAGCGGAAGCTTTCCCTTCTGCATTACCGTGTTCCCATAGGTAATTAGAATTGTTTGACGCTCGTTCCAGTTATTGTAGAAGGATATGGGGTGCTTAGTATGGCGACCTATATTCATTGCAGTGAGTAGTTTCCTGGCCAGACTGCTGTTATCGCCATCGGGGTAAATCACTCCAAGGTGCTCGATTACCCGTCGAGTGAGCTCCTTCTGGGACTTTCCTTGCATTGGTTTAATGGCTTCCGTACTCTTCGTAGTCAAGCTCAACAGCTTCTTCCAGTTGCTTCAGAATATCTGGAATCGCACTTATGACACGATTCCAGCTGGGGATAAATGGTTTTTCCATGGGTCGCGCCAGGAAATGCTTTCCTGCTTCCATGATGTTGCTGGCAAACAATTCGGCGGTTTCTTCCTCGGTGTGGCGGTCGAAATTAAGTCCGTTTATTCTTGCGTCATTCTGGTAGGAATCAATGTAATCCAAAGCAATGCGATAGTAGGTGGCCTTGATGCTACGGAAAGTTTCCGGTGACAACACTTGGCCATCGGTTGCCAACTTGCGGAATAATGCCTTGGCGATATCAACGCTCATACGCGACAAACCCTTGGTATTGTCATCAATGGAGAGGTCCTGATGCTTGTGGTCATAAATTTCGGCAATGTCCACCTGACAAACCCGATTGGTGGCAAAGTTACGATTCATCTCCGACAGCACTCCAATCTCCAGACCCCAGTCACTGGGAATGCGTAAGTCATTGATCACTGAGGTCCGCATGGAAAATTCCCCTGCCAGCGGGTAGCGGAAACTGTCCAGATATTCCAGGTACTGGCTGCTACCACAGACTTTTTTCAGGGCACGGATCAGAGGTGTAACAAACAGACGCACCACACGACCACCCATTGCATCGTCGGCTACCCGTGCATAATAGCCCTTGCAGAAGGCATAGCTGAAATTGGGATTTGCCACAGGATACAGCAAGCGTGCCAACAGGCTTCGGTGGTAGGTGACAATATCACAATCATGCAGGCCAATCGCCTCCACTGAGTTCTTGGCCATCATGTAGCCGAAACAGTACCAGACATTGCGACCTTTGCCCATTTCAGTGGGAGCCAGTTCCATCTCTTTCAGTTGCGCATCAATGGCCATCAGTCTTGGTCCGTCGTTCCACAGCACCCGGTGGTGCTGCGGCAGTCGGGAGAAATAATCCAGGGCAGACCGATATTGTGTAAGGTCTGCACGGTCAAGACCGACCACAACTTCATTTAGATAAGGTACTTGGCAGAGTTCGTCGATAATGGTGGCAAGTGCAGGCCGCTGTAATTCCGAATATAGCGACGGCAGAACCAGCCCCATGGGTCTGATGGTTTTGTAGCCAATCAGCTCCTCTTCCATAGCATCAAGTGGACGCTGGCCAAGATTGTGCAGCGTTGTGATGAAGCCGTTCTGATGGAAATCTCCCATGGGTTTTACCTAGCAAGCGTCAATTTTCCGGAATCCATCCGTGACAGGATTTCCATAATGGCTTCTTGCCAACCAGCGGGTCCTGGCCACTGAGAACGGATGATGTACTGCGGTTTGTTCAACTCAATCTGATCAGATTTGGCTGACTTGATAATTACTGCAATATCAGCTGCGTTCAACATGGCATAGTCATTGGGGCTGTCGCCAAGGGCCACGGTGATTGCATCGCTGCCTGCAATTTCCTTGCGTAACCAGTGCATGGCCGTGCTCTTGTCGAAATGTCCTTGGATACTGACGAAACGACCACCCTTGGTGAGCTGCAGATCAATAGCCTTGAGAGCCTCGCAAAATTCATCGAATCGGGCAGCCGTGTCCTTCCAGAGGATTGGCTCACTGAATTGTCTTTGCCTGGACAGTTCAGCCTGGTCCTTGTTGAGCCCAGTTAGCGAGGCTATTTCTGTGCCTGTCCAGTCGGAGAAACCCTCGAACCGTACTTTCATCTGGTCCCGAAGCTGATGAACCCGATTGAGCCAGTGGGATAAGGGTGTGCCAAATACCTTGCCTTGCTTCTTTGGTCCGCAGCAGCTGACATTGAAGAGTGCAGCACCATTTTCGCAGATGTATGGGCCATCAATTCCAAGTCGTTGCTGAATTGCGAGCATTTCTTGTTGTGTTTTGCTTGAGTTAAGGATTGGCACAATCCTGCGGCTATTCAGTTCTGCCAGTGCCTCACTAGCCGCCTGCATGGAATAGGTCTCATGTTCCATTAGGGTGCCATCAAGGTCAGTAAAGATGAGCAAATCGGTCATGGCCCAGTCCGGGTCAGAGGCCGCCAGACTGTCGATCCCTAACTTGTCTTATATACACTCTGGTACTTTCTTCGGTTTTAATGAATCTTCAAACTTCAGGCCAACTTTTCCCATTGATCCTGATAATTCTAAGGACAATGCCAGCAGTAGGTAGAAAGTTCGGACTGTGTTATGGGTCAGTTCTTCGCTCTGTCACTCATTATCAGCATTGAAAAAAGAGATAAATTAATTCTATGCAATTTCAGGGCCGATTCATTGCACTAGTATCGTGCATTTCCGGTCGGTTTGAATAGCACTCTTTTCGTCTCAAGCCGCCTCAGCCGATAATAGTTGAAACAGTCTGGACTGAGTTACCGGCATGTCGACGTGTCGCAGCTGCTGGTCCTGAAAGGCATTGACAATGGCATTGACTATAGCCGGAGGTGCACCGATGGCACCTGCTTCACCCGCTCCCTTGATCCCCAGCGGATTGGTGGTACAGGGGATTTCATTGCAGCGGAACCTGATCATTGGCAGATTATCTGCCCTCGGGACGTTGTAGTCCATGAAACTGGCCGAAAGCAATTGTCCGGTTTCCGCATCATAGGCGCAGTGTTCCAGCAGGGCTTGGCCCAATCCCTGAGCGATTCCGCCGTGAACCTGACCTTCCAGCAATAGTGGATTAATTATATTGCCAAAATCATCAACTACTGTGTAGTTAAGAATGCTTAGCTCTGCGGTCACTTCATCGATCTCCAACTCGCAAACATGAACCCCGTTTGGATAGGTGGGTTCGGCCGGTGCAAAGCTTTCCTTTTCATCAAAGCTGATACCGTCTGAATTGGCTGCGGCTGCGGCCACTTGCTTGAAGCTCTCAACCCGATCGGTGCCCACAATACGGAACTGGCCATCCCTGAATTCGATATCTGACACGGCAGATTCCATCATGTCGGCAGCTTCCACACGAGCCCGTTCGATTATTTTCTCTGAAGCTGCGCCAATGGCCGCCCCTCCTACAGGTACGGAACGAGAACCCATGGTACCGCCACCGGATTCAATTCGGTCTGTATCCCCCTGTACAATGGTTACATCGTCAAAGGCAATGCCCAGTCTGTCGCTCAGAATCTGACGAAAGGCAGTCTCATGACCCTGGCCATTGGATTGGGTGCCTATGAACAGAGTCACATGGCCGCTATGGTCCACTGTCAGACGAGCCTGTTCAGGAAGTCCGCCACCGCATCGTTCGATGTAGCAGGCAAGCCCGATCCCTCGTAGCTTGTGATTTGCCGCTGATTGATGTCGCCGTTCGGTGAAGGAATCCCAGTTGGCCAGAGTCTTTGCATCGTTGAGGTTGCGTTCAAAATCCCCGGAATCATAGGTGTGACCGAAAACAGTGGTAAAAGGCATGGCCTCGGGCGATATAAAGTTACGGCGACGAATTTCATCAGGACCGATGCCCAGTTCCCTGGCAGCCACATCAAGCAAACGCTCTATGGCATAGATGGCCTCTGGTCGCCCGGCCCCACGGTAGGCATCAATGGGAGCCGTATTGGTAAAGACACCTTCAACTTCGACATGGGCAGCCGGAATGGCATAACAACCAACCAGCATTGATACGCCTCCTGCTGTGGCAACAAAAGGTGAGAAGTTGGAGAGATAGGCTCCAAGGTTGGCGATGGTGTTGACCTTTAATGCAAGTATTTTGGCATCAGCATCCAGTGCCAGTTGGAGTCGGCTAACATGATCGCGACCATGAGAGTCGGCAACAAAGGCCTCGCTGCGTTCGGCAATCCATTTGATTGGGCGTTTGAGCCGCCGGGCGGCCACAAGCAGGGCGACATACTCTGGAAAGAGGAAGATTTTCATGCCGAATCCACCACCCACGTCATCGCACTTCACTAGGATATCTTCAGGTTTGATTTTGAAGATGGCACCTGCCAGCAAGTCCCGCATGATATGTACACCCTGGCATGCTACGTGGAGAACCATTCGACCGGTATCAGATTCGACACTGGCAATGGCACCACGGGTTTCAATAGAGGTGGGAATGACCCGATTGTTGATTAGTTCCAGTTCAACAACTTGTGTTGCCTGTTGCAGTGCGCTAGCTGTTTCTTCCCGCTTGCCATCTTGCCAGTGGAAACAGCGATTGGCTGGTGCCTGCTCCCAGATCTGTGGTGCGTCAACAGCGGTGGCTCGACTGGTCTCGACAACGGCATCCAGCATCTCGTAGTCAACCCAAAGATGTTCGGCGGCATCCACGGCCTGGTCCCGGGTTTCAGCAACAATCATGGCCACCGCATCCCCCACATAGCGCACTTGGTACCTGGCCAATGCGGGTCTTGGTGGCTTGGTACAGGCACTGCCGTCAATGTTCTTTACTTGAATGGCACAGGGTACATCACCGATACCTTCGGCCTCCAGATCAGCTGAAGTGAGAACACAGAGAACTCCTGGCAGAGATTCGACCGATTCGACATCTATGTTGGTGATACGTGCATTGGCATGAGGGGAGCGCACGAAACAGGCCCAAGTTTGGTTTTCAAGTGTCAGATCTGCGATGTATTTGCCTTCGCCTCGAGTAAGGCGGTTGTCTTCATAGCGGCTTACCGCCTGTCCAACCCCGAATTTATTCATTACATTGTCCTGTGAAAATTAATCTAGAAATTTGAAACGGCTGTTTTCGAGACCATCTGCAGACGGTATCAAAAGTTATTGATTCCCAAAAGTATCACACTGAATCGGCCTGATGCGACCCATAAAATGCAGATAAAGTTTGTTCTGCAAGTACGTTGGACTCGTACTTGTCAATATTACCAGTGGGGACGGTTGTATTGACTGCATCAATCAGGCCGTAATAACACGAATCAGATCGGTACCGCCCATCCCCGGCTGTGTACCATGGGTGACAACTACAGTATCGCCAGGATCCAAATAGCCCAGTTCTCTGGCTTTGGAACAGCCGAATTCCGTCCGGGTCTGATCATTTTCGATTGCCTCCTCCGGGCACAGCAATGGAATCACTCCCCAGTTCATGGCCAGGCGTCTGGCTACCCAACTGTCCTTGGTTACAGCAATAATGGCTGATTCGGGGCGATGTCTTGAGATGAGTCGGGCAGTGAAGCCACTGTCGGTCAATGAGATTATTGCTGCCGCCTGCAACTGTTCTGCTAGACGAGACGCAGCCTGCCCTACCGCCTCCGCGACCTTGTTGGCGGCAGAGGGGGGAATTGCCTGCAGAAAGCCATATTCACGAAGCGATGCTTCGGCGCGCAGGGCTATAGCGGCCATCACTTCAATGACTTGCACCGGGTATTTGCCTACTGCCGTCTCCCCGGACAGCATCACTGCCGAAGTACCATCCAGGATGGCATTGGCCACATCGCTGGCCTCGGCACGGGTGGGTCTGGGATTGCTTTCCATGCTGGCCAGCATCTGGGTAGCGGTAATGACCGGTTTCCCTTTGGTAACAGTGTTGCGTATCAGTTTTTTCTGGGTACTTGGGATCTCTGCCAGTGGCAGTTCCACACCCAGATCTCCGCGTGCCACCATTATGCCGTCGGCGGCTTTGATGATGTCCTCCAGATTATTGACACCAGCTCGGTTTTCGATTTTGGCAATGATGGGTATTTCTCGTCCGCCTGCCTTCAGCAGGGTACGAATCTGTTCCACTTCCTCACCGGATTGTACAAATGACGCTGCCAGATAATCCACCTGATGGTTGACGGCAAACTCGACCTCGGCCTTAAGTTTGTGCAGGTATTCCGAGCTCAAAGTGCTGATGCCAAGTTGTATATCGGGAATATTAACGCTTTTGCGTTCACCCAGCATTCCTCCATGAATAATTCTGCAATGAATAACATCAGTGCCTGTTTCCGTTACCATTAGCTCGATTGCGGCATCATCCAGAAGAATTGAGGTGCCGGCTGATACTTCGGTTGGCAGGTTGCTGTAACTTATGCTGACACCACTCTCATTGCCGAGATGTTCATTGCTTGACAGGAAAAAGTGCTGTCCGGCCATTAGCTGCACTGGTCCTTGGGATAGCATGCCGGTACGAATTTCGATCCCCCGGGTATCGACCATGATCGCAACATGGGCCTCTGCTACCTGAGCAGCATCGCGAATACGCTGAACTCGCTGCCCATGCTCATTGAAGTTGCCATGAGAGAGGTTTATCCGTACCACTGAAAGCCCGCCAGCAATCATCTTTTGCAGTGTTTCTACGGAATCACAGGCAGGCCCAATGGTGGCGACAATTTTGGTTTTGCGAAGGGGTGTTGAACTTGACATAAGTTTGGGGCTGTCACTTGCAATACAGGCTAAATCTATCCGCAGAAACAAGCATACTTTTTTCTGCTGACGGTGATTGAATAAGGGGTCTGACTACAACACGCACGATACTTCCGAGATGAATTTAGGTCTGATATCCGCATGTTATCCTTGTAAAGCAATTTTGGTGATTAGTAGGTAGTTATAATATTCCGAGTTGCAAACTATCAGATTACTATTTTATGCCTATAACCTAGATTATGCATGAAAAAGCCAAAAAAAGCTTGACGAAGGCATTAGATATTCTAGTCTGTAGTTATGCCACACATGCCCAATAATCTTTTTTGAGTAGATGTCTACCATGAATAAATCATTCAAAGCCTCGCAGGTACTTGGTTACCGCTAGTTCGTTGGTAGTTCTTTTGCCAATTCTGTTCACTCTTCCGAATGAAGCAACTTAGCTGAAAGTTCTGATACACAACAAGCCATATCATGCTATATGTCAATCTTTTCTGAAGTCAGATTTTGGTCAGGTGTAGCTTGATACCAACTTCATGCCTTTCGATCCACACCCGCGATAAACAACTACCACTTGAAGAAGGCTCCAAAATCATCAAGGTAAAAGATCAATACTGGCTACCATTGCCTTTGATAAGTACAGAATGATCGGTTATCAATTTTGAAGCATTTATGGGCCAATAACGGCATTGATGTTTTCAGTCTACGATAGCTCTCATAGACTGTATGCGAACCATACCTATTTTACAGTGGTTCAATAGTAAGTAATTGTCCGTCTAATCTACCGGAGTCCTCAATCTCAATCTAACTGTTGCTTTGTCTGACTGCTTGTCCGCGCGCTGTGGATCGATAACGTTGATTTCTAGCTGTCGGCGACTCAGGCTGAGTCATTTCCACATAACCGCAATCAAGAGCAGGGCGCAGATAGCGTTGTCGAAAGGACTTACGATCTTGTAGCTCTAGTGCGTCCATCATCTGTCGGAGCGACATCTCACTCTTAAGGACGGACAGAAGTCGTTTTACTTGGGGGGTTACTTGTAGGGTTTCTTGGGGGGTAGACACCACCGCATCTAGTATAGACTCTAACATATAAACGATGAAAATCGTACTTGCTCCTTCGGCAGTACTCTGTTGAATCGCTTCATAGTATGACCCTTGCCGCGCATAAATCAGACTTTCTACTGGCACATAGGCAAACAAAGGCTTCCATTGAGCCAAAATCAATGATTGCCACAGCCTTCCCATTCTTCCATTGCCATCTTCGAAAGGATGAATGAACTCGAACTCATAGTGGAACACTGAACTGGCGATTAAGGGATGTTCCTCCGTTTGGCTCAGCCATGTCAGTAAGTTATCCATGAGCATAGGCACACGCCTCGCTGAAGGGGCGGCGTGACGAACTTCATCGCCACCAACCACGCCAACATTGATATGTCGAAATTGACCAGGCGTGTCAAGCAATCCAGTCATAAGAATTTCGTGCGCCGTCAATAAATCGTCTATGCTTGCAGAGTTCCAATTCTGGAATTCGTCATAGGTTTTGAGGGCATTACGCACCTCCTGAACTTCCCGTGGTGGTGCGATTACTGGTTTGCCTTCGAGGATGGCAGTAATCTCGTCTTCGCTGAGCATATTACCTTCAATTGCCAATGATCCCTGTATCGTGCGAATACGATTAATCTTGCGCAACCGTAAATCCCGGCGAATCGCATACTCGTCCAATCGACCGATTGCTTCACCTATACGCACCACTAGATCCACAATTTGCGGAGTAATCGCATAAGGTGGATTTTCCGTCGGCCACTCATTCATATCGTCAGATCCCTATAAATTTTGTCAATAAATGCGGCCAGTTTCGCTGCGTCATCGTTTAGACTTTTTGGTTCGATATAAATAGGCCATGATGCCTTCCTGAAAACGATATCCTCGGCATCTTTTTAGAATGCTCCAATTTGGTGGATGGCTAACAATCCAGTCAAAGTCATCAATTTCGCCAGGATCTTAGAGATTGACCAATTCCTCAACATTGTGCAGATTTTGGCCTTACAGAAGACATTCCTGCAGCCATTCATCCTCATGGATGATTTAGTGTGTCCGATGCAACATCTTGTCAATAGTTTCCCTTGAAACCTCTATTGTTCTGCATGCTTTGTCGATTTCCGACTTGTTCAAGTGAATGGGTTTTCGTGATTAAATCAAAGAGTTGTAAATCATTTTACCTGATTATTTGATGTAAGGTTTGACCTGATTCAAAAAGCACCATTAAATGGCTCAATCTAGGATTAATCGGAGCGATAGGAACAACTGAGACGTGATTAACTGCTGGGGACTTTAATGCCTTCCGAAGCCTACAATCGGAAATTCTTGCCCATAACGAGAGCAAGAAGAATTGGATGGAGTGGTTGTGAGTATATTTGGTTAATATTATGATAACTATCGCAGAGCTTTGTTTTATCCAACACCATGACTAATCAGGTTTAATTGCCTGTGCGATTTGATATGAAAGTCAACCATGCAATATTGCGGTCAAGAATCATGCCTCGCCTAGATTGGCAAAGAGCTCAACCATGACTCAAACTTTGTCTACCATTGACTGGCTAGTCATTTTAGCCTACCTGCTGTTACTGATCGGCTTTGCCTGGTGGCTGTCGCGACAACAGGAAAGCCGTGAAGACTATTATGTCGGAGGGCGGAAAGTGGGAGCCTGGCCGGTGGCACTTTCCATCATGGCCACCCAGTGTTCTACCAGCAGCATCTTGGGTGCTCCAGCCTTTGTCGCTTTTGCTGCTGGTGGAGGGCTGGTATGGCTGCAGTATGAACTGGCGGTTCCGCTGGCGATGGTGGGCCTGATACTGTTCATGATGCCACTGTTCCGACATTTGAAGCTGGTGTCTGTTTACAGTTATCTGGAACAACGATTCGATCTACACACTCGTCTGACCCTCAGCGGATTGTTTCTATTCATTCGTGCCTTTGCTACCTCAGTCACTGTCTACAGCATCGCAATAGTCGTCGATCTGATCACTGGACTGGGGTTTTTTTGGTCAGTGATTATGCTGGGTGCATTCACTGTAATCTATGATGTTCTGGGGGGTATCCGGGGTGTAATTTATAGTGATGTATTGCAGTTGATCATTCTTATGTCGGTACTATTACTGTTATTGTTGATGCTGATGGAAAGCAGTGGTGGTGTGTTTGCCATGCTGGACAACCTTGATGCTGAACGACGACAGGCTTTGAATTTCTCTGCCCATGGTCTGGGTGATGGTGAGACCTTTGCCTTCTGGCCCATGCTGATTGGTGGGCTATTCCTTTACATGTCCTATTATGGATGTGATCAGAGCCAGGTACAGCGCACATTGAGCACTGAAAACGTTGATGCCAGTAACCAGGCTCTGTTTCTTAATGGTTTGATGCGGTTTCCATTGGTATTGCTATACTGTCTGGTGGGTGTTGGCATTGCCAGTTTTGCAGCTGCCAATCCTGAGTTTCTCTCCACTTTGCCACGTAATGGTGATAGTCCCGAGTACAATCTAGCAGTGCCGTTATATATGATCAACAGCCTGCCTGTCGGTATGGTCGGTCTGTCCATGGTGGCTCTGTTTGCGGCAGCCATGTCATCGCTGGACTCGGTGCTTAATGCCCTCAGTGCCACCACCATGGAGGATTTTGTACGGCGCTACCACGGCACTGGCTGGAGTGCCCGACAGGAACTGATTTATTCAAGGGGAATCACCGCCGCTTGGGGACTGGTTACTCTGGTGATGGCCTTCTTTGTTGGCAATATAGCCGACACTGTGCTGGAGGCAATCAACCAGATTGGTTCCATGGCCAATGGTTCTATTTTGGCAGTATTCGCCTTGGGGTTGTTGACCGCGCGTGCATATGGGAAAGGAGCGATAGCCGGACTTTTGCTGGGTATCGTGGTCAACGGTTATTTCTGGATATTCGTGCCCTCAATCTCCTGGTTGTGGTGGAATGTGATCGGTTTCGTTGTCACCTTCCTGGCGGGCTGGTTGTGGGCATCAGTGTTTCAATCAAATACGCAAGATGTCATTGCCGAGGAACAGGATGCTGTAGGTCAGGAGTTCAAAGTCAGTGACTATCTGGCAAGAGAGGCTAAGGTAAATTGGCGGCAGCGCAGCATTTTGCTAATGATATGGTTTGGGGTGCTGACAATCTTGCTATGGTGGTTGGCAGCGTAAGGGTTACTTACAATTAGCGGGCAAAGATTATCGATCCGGGTTCATGGTGTGCCATAACTCACGCGCCATTAAATTGCTGTCAGCAGAGGAGGCTTATGATAATATACATACATTGAAGAATCATAACATCAAAGCTACGGCAGATTTGGTGAATTCCCTTTTTTACAGAATTGAGGGTTGTGAGTAAAGCAGCCAGACCATATAACACCGATTAGCAAGAATGATCGTGATGAGGCAGAGGCAAAAACGGCTTAACTTATAGAGGATCGACAATGAAAGAAAGGATGCCCGATCAGGTGCTTACTCTCTCACATTGCTTGCAGGATACACTAAGTCTTCCGAATGGTGCGCGATTTTATCTTTGCGCTTTGCAAATTAATCCATTCGCCTATATTAAGAGGCAAGGTATAACAACACCTTTCACTTCAGAAGACGAATACAATTCGGCGGTGATCCAAACCTGCATTGACATCGGCATTGAGGTTATAGCAGTTACGGATCATTACAGAGTTGAAGATTCGATTGGTCTCGTGCAAGCAGCACGCAATATGAAGTTACATGCTTTCTGCGGCTTCGAAGCCGTCTCGAAAGACGGCGTTCATTTCCTTTGCCTATTTGATCCAGACAAGGACAATTTTCTCGACCGCTATATCGGGGAGTTCGGAATTCACGATAGCGGTCAACTATCTCCAATAGGCAGCAAGGATGCCATCGAACTGCTTGAATCTGTGAAGGACTGGGGTACTGTGTGCATTGCTGCTCACATCGCCTCGAAAGGCGGCTTGCTGAAAAAGCTATCGGGACAATCAAGAGTCAAAGTCTGGACTCATCCGGATCTCCTTGCTTGCGCGTTGCCGGGTCCGGTCCGTGACGCTCCAGATGAGTGTAGACATATTATTCAGAACAAAGATGCCCAGCATAAGCGTGACCGCCCCATTGCTGTTGTTAATGCTTCGGATATCAATAGTCCAGATGATTTAAGAAAGAATGGTGCTTCCTGCTTCATCAAGATGTCTACTGTCTCTGTCGAAGCGTTTCGGCAGGCTTTTCTCGATTCAGACTCGCGAATACGTCTGCACAGTGATGCGAAACCTACCGCTCATGCCGAGCTACTTGCCATGACCTGGGTAGGTGGGTTCTTAAGCAATACCTCCGTACATTTTAATGAAAACCTGAACGTGTTGATCGGCGGACGTGGTACCGGAAAATCGACGATGATTGAGAGTATACGCTATGTGCTCGGTCTAGAACCTTTCGGTGAGGAAGCTCGTAAAGTCCATGAGAATGTAGTCCGCTATGTCTTGCGGTCTGGTACAAAGATTTCGTTGAAGGTGCGATCGCTTAAGCCATCTAAGCATTGTTACACCATTGAAAGATCGGTGCCCAATCCGCCAGTTGTGAAGGATGAATCGGGGGAAATTCTGGCCCTGTCGCCTCGAGATGTGATCCCGGGCGTTGAGGTCTTTGGACAGCACGAAATTTCCGAACTTACCAAAAGTCCTCAGAAGCTCACACTCCTGCTTAAGCGCTTTGTCGATCAGGAAGTCGCCATTGTGGAACGTAAAACTCGGGTCCGTCTGGAACTGGAGCGTTCACGCAACCGGATTGTAGACGTGAATCGCAGGTTGCGGCAACTTGACGAGGAACTCGCAGAGCTGCCAGTGCTGGAAGAGTTGCAGAGACGATTTCAGGAGGTTGGGATTGAACTGCGTCTGAAGGAAAAGAGCTTGCTGGTTCGCGAGGAGAGTCTACTCGCCAACTTGGACGAACGTGTAGACCAGTACCGCGCCTTGCACACTGATCTCACCGAAGGATTGCCCGTTGACACAGTTTTCGTGTCCGACCAAGCCCTTGATATGTTGCCAAACGCTGACATACTTTCTGAAATCAAGGAAATCCTAGGAACACTAAGTTTCGAATTGACCACACTTGACCAACAGTTTGGCAAATCTCTAACTGAAGTTGATAAAGCGATCAAGGAGATTAAGTCGCGCTGGGCGGAACGCAAAACTACAATTGAGGAAAATTACGAAAGGCTATTACGCGAGCTTCATAAATCGAATGTCGACGGCGAAGAGTTTATTCAACTCCGCAAGCAAGTTGAGCACTTACGCCCTCTGAATGACAGGGTGCAACGTCTCAAGAGCGATCTGAAAGCATACAAGTTACAGCGCTGCAAACTTCTCGCCGAGTGGCAAGACATCAAGGCAGCCGAATATAAACAAATCGAAGCTGCAGCGAAGCAGGTTTCTCAGAAGCTTCGTAACCGAGTACAGGTCAGCATTAAGAGGGATGGAAACAGAGATCCACTTGAGCAACTCCTGAGAGAAGAGGTCGGTGGCAATCTTACCGCTGCGATGGAACGCCTGCGTGGATATGACCAGCTTTCTCTTTGCAATCTTGCACAACATTGTAGGGAAGGCAAGGAAGTTCTCAGTGAGATCTACAATTTGCCGCCACGTGCAGCCGAGCGGATTGCACAAGCCGATTCGGAAATTTTTATGCGTATCGAAGAGTTGGAATTGCCCACAACTACCGAAATCAAGCTAAATACCGCTTTGAAAGGGAGAATCACCGATTGGCAGTCGCTTCAAGCTCTTTCGACCGGTCAGAAGGCAACAGCCGTCCTGTTGCTTCTGCTGCTTGAATCGGAGGCACCACTCGTTGTCGATCAGCCTGAAGATGATCTTGATAATCGATTTATCACCGAAGGTATCGTACCAATCATGCGGCAGGAAAAACGCCGCCGCCAGTTTATATTCTCAACTCATAATGCGAATATACCAGTCCTCGGCGATGCCGAGCTTATCCTCGGCCTTACCGCTATAGGCGGGGCCGAACAAGGGCAGGGGCGGGTTACTAGTGAGCACATGGGATCTATTGACTCAAGTCCAGTGAGGGAGCTTATTGAGGAAGTGCTTGAAGGCGGCAAGGCTGCTTTCGAAATGCGCCGATCGAAGTATGGGTTCTGAAGCGTGACCACACAAACTGAGTTGCTTGAAATCATTGCGAATGGCGAGAATTCCGGGGTGGAATTCAAGAGAGATGACGTGCGCGCCCAAGATCTAGCAAAGGAGCTGGTTGCTTTCTCAAATCTTGAAGGTGGCGTGTTGATACTCGGTGTCGAAGATAATGGGACTATAACTGGCCTGACACGAGACAATCTTGAAGAATGGGTTATGAATGTATGCCGCGACAAGATCAGACCACCTATCAATCCGTTCTTTGAAGTGCTTTGCGGTGTCAAGGATAATCTTGATGTTGCCACTGTCCGTGTGACTAGCGGCTACAACACACATGTTCTCTGGCACAATAATACAAACAGATATTTAATTCGTGTAGGATCGCAAACTCGTGAAGCCAGCCCGGAAGAACTTGAGCGCCTGTTCCAGCAAAGAGGTTCCATACAGGCAGAACTCCGGCCAGTATCGGGCACTACCCTCGCAAACCTCGACCAGAGAAGGCTTCGAAATTATTTTGGCGAAATCCGTCAGCAGGATTTGCCCAAAGATGAGGATGCCTGGCGGATACTTCTCATCAACACCAAGGTGATGACAGAGGAAGCTGTAACCGTTGGCGGTATGTTATTATTCGGATTAATGCCAAACAGATTTTTACCTCATGCGGGAATTGATGCTGTCGCTTTTTCTGGAACCGTCCAAGATTACAACGCACAGGAGCGAACGAAGCTTCTTGGTCCTATGGCCCCCTTGCTGGACAAAGGAAATAACCTCATCGAAAGCAGTATCGTTGAACAGGCACTGGATTTTGTGCAACGCAACACAAGAGTAGTCATAGAAACTCAAGGTGGTAGGCGCGTTGAGCGTCCAGTCTATCCGCCAGATGCACTTCGTGAGGCCATCGTCAATGCCCTAATTCATCGCGACTACCTGCTCACGAGTACCGATATCCAGTTAACGGTGTATAGCAACAGACTAGAAATCCTATCACCTGGCCGATTGCCTAACGGCATAACGCCAGATAGCATGCGGTTCGGAACACGGTCTACCCGAAATGAACTGCTGAAAGATGTGATGCGCGACTATCGGTACATGGAACATATGGGAATGGGAGTTCCCCGAAAAATCATTTTGGGTATGAGGGAACATAACGGATCAGAACCTGATCTAATTGAGCAAGATGAGCGATTTCTTGTTCGATTGCATGCATAAGACTTACCGAGTCAGCAGACTACTTGCAGTTTAGCCATCTGATACTATATGAGGGGTAATCATTTTTTTGACCGACTGGATATGGACATAAATCTTTCAACCAAACATAAAAAGGGCTACTGTCGAGGAATAGGATGCCATTGGTTAGGAATCAGTGACTATCTGGCAAGCGAGATCAGGCTAAGCTGACTGCAGCGCAACAACTTGCTACTGATATGTGGCGTGATGTTCATAGCCTTGTTATGGTGGTTTGCAGCGTAAGATGCAATATCCGCAAAATTAAAAATAGTTTGTTTCCTTGCCACCTGCTTTGCGAGATTCTTTATTGAGATCCTATGATTGGTATATGCCCTGTGTCAGCTTCATTCTTTGGATATCAGAGGAGCAGACATGATGGAACTGCTGGCAATAGTTGAATTGCATGAGCCGCAAGATTCTTCCTGAGGCTGACGTGGAATCATTGGTAAATTGGTAGTATTGGTCAGTCAGTTATTCAGACTGAGCAAACCCGGTTGATTTACTACGAATTTGACTCACAGAAGGCATTCAGTGATCCGCACCAGATGCACATCCAGCAGTAATTTGAGGGAACACCCACTAATATGATAACGAGTGGTAATCTCAAAATTTCACGCAGATTCAGAAATCTTGCTGCGGATGACGATAATACAATTGCTATGTCAAAAGCTTAATTTTCTTCCCCGGCTTTGGCTCTTTTGGACTGAGTTATCTTTCTGAGATTTCCTGATCAGGCACACGGGGACCATAGCAGAAACCCGGTCATAATCCTATGCGGCCGACAGATTTCAAGCTATGGTTATGCTGTATCCCAGTGAGAAATTAACTTTTGATAAATTCTTTCTGAGGTCAATGCAACAGGCATCACCAACTAAAGTTCAGAGAATCGGTAATCCATGCACACTATCAGAGCTGGATTAACTTGCATAAAGTTTTTCTATCGCCAGCTTCAGCAGGGTTGCCACAGAAATAGTTAATGCTACTAAAGTACACCGAACAGTACTCTTTTTGTCAGAATTGGCTTATTTATGTCGACTCACCAAATCCGCTTTAACAAGCGAACGGTCACCTTGCCAAATCAGCTGCTAGGTTTATCTCTCGCTCGTCCCTGACCAATTCATTGGATTTGGGGGTTAATCTCGGTAGGCAAGAATCTGGTTCCTTACGTCACTCAATACAGATTCTTGATTTGTTGATTGGTAGCTATGGGTGGACTTGAACCACCGACCCCAGCATTATGAATGCTGTGCTCTAACCAGCTGAGCTACATAGCCACATAATTTTTCAATTGCGTTTTGCAGTTCATTCTACCTTTGCCCGCTGGAAAATTCAGGTTGCCCTTGATTTCAGTGTTTCTCCAGACAGTCTAGTCAGAATCCAAGTGTCCTAATATAAACTCTGCAGTCTATATACTCAGAATATAAATGTCAATACCTTCCTTACCAGAGGCATTTGCGCTGTGGCTAAAAAAGGACTAATTCCCACCAACTTGTATTCAATTTCCCACTTCCGCAACACAATCAGTCATAATTTGGTTTCTGTATCCCACCTGAAGATAATTTTTGGGCATTTTGGCTTGGGGTGGAATTTCATCAAA
>JAPORB010000221.1 GCA_026710425.1 Gammaproteobacteria bacterium | reverse complement strand
CGCAATGCCATGGGCAAGGTCACCAAGCCTGACCTGCGCAAATTGCTGTAATTTCGTGCCATTGATTGGTTAATTTTCTCTTGACTGATGTTCTATTCAGCCAGCATGCGTGTATTTGTTTGATACTGCTTTTAGCCAGTCTTATCTATTCATCCTGATCTTTTCAGATAGTCTTAGTACCCTCTGCTGTTGAATAGATGCTCGGCAGACATAGATTTCTCTGCCTCCTGTGTGTATGGGATCAGTTTGGGACTAATTGACTGCAGCTACTCTTGATAGTTGTCAGCCTGATGATTTCACCACCAGCTAAATGCAGACTGCAACATGTCCAGTAAATCATGTCTAAAATGAGGTTGCCTAGTTCTATCGGGGTTCCGATTGTTCCATGTCCGCCCAATTGCTCAGTTGTTCTTCATGTCATTCAAGTCCTGCTACTTTGCACCTCTACGCTTTATTCCATGGTCGGCAAACTGAGGGCAAAAGATTAATGCTTTCACTGGATTTGATGCTGCAAAGTCTTGTCTCATATACAATCATTGAAAGTTTCATGTTAATTGATCGATCTAAACCCGGTCTTTGATTCGATCTGGCATGAAAAGACTCATAGTGACCATGGCATCCTTAATATCCTAAATCGCCTGGTTAGTAAGCCACTCTAAGTGCTCCATCAACTTGCCAAGTTAACCGCTGTTCATTGAAATCAGGCCCAATCAGTTTCTGTATTTTCTAAGTTGAGCTTCTGCAAAAGAAAGTCGCAAAATTTACTCTTGGCCATTATAATACGCGCATGCCTTCCAGCAGACTGCACTGCCAAACCTAGGGTAAGTAGCTAATCAATGGCACAAAACAGATTACTTTTTGATATACATCTTTCTTTTGGTGACATGGAGCAAAAATATTATGAGCATCTTTCGAACAAGCAACCTGTTTCCTCAGACTTCAGCACTGTTGGTATCGGCCAGCCTGGCACTTCTACCACTGGTCAGTCCGGCACAAGAGTTTAGTGCTGGGGAACCCATTGGCGCAGTAAATGAAGCGGGAGAGCGTATTCCAATGTCTGCCAATGTGAAGGTCTATGGAAGCTTTCATTTTTCTGAAAGTTGTACATTCGACCCCGAACGCAATCTCATCTTGGCCATGAATACGGGTGAGCAGGGAGATGGTACTGAAAATGATGGTTTTGTATCTCTCATCAACCCTGATGGATCGGTACACACTCCGAAGTGGATTGGGGTAAGCCGCGAGGGTCTGGAACTACATCATCCTCTTGGAAGTGCCATACACAATGGGGTGCTGTATACCGTGGATGGGACTGTTCTGCGTTCCTTTGATCTTGCAACGGGTCGTCCGCTAAAGTCGGTGGAAGTTTCCGGTTCTACTTTCCTAAATGGCATCGCAGTCGATAGCGAAGGTGCCGCCTATGCCTCCAATACTCGTGAACCACAAAGGATCTTCAAGATCACAAATGACGATGAAGTGTCCGTTTTTGCCGAGGGTGCGCCCCTTTCCCTGCCAAATGGTGTGGCCATGGATCCCGATGGCAATATCGTGGTGGTGAATATCGGCGATAATGCCGTCATAACCTTCAGCCCTGAAGGTGAGATTCTGGGTGTTGAGCATACCGTTGAAAGCGGCAATGATGGGATAGTGATTCTGGATAATGGCATAAAATATGTTAGCAGTGTTCGTTACGGATCGGTCAGCCGCATTGCTCCCGGTGAAGAAGCCGAAATGATTGCCTCGGGAATCCCAAGTGCGGCCTCCATGTGCTATGACTCGGTCCAGAACCAACTGGTCATACCTATGAATCCCAATTATTCGCTGGCATTTGTTCCACTTTAATGCCTTATGCCCTCAAGAGTTCCGTGGCCAAAGTACTTTCGTTCCCTGGCCACGGCTCTGTGACCTATCGCCATGCCGGAGGGCTTTCAGATAAGAAAACTGGACAGTGATTTGTGTTCCCCTCCCTCTGATCAAGCAGCAAACCATTGAAAACCGAGTTTCTGGGTAAGATACTTTCAGGCCCATTTACAGTCCCCTCCGGTATAGTTACCTGCTCAGCACCCATCATTCAGCGTGTCTTTGACACCATGCCAGAGGTGGGGGTACTCACCACCAAAAGCA
Source organism: Gammaproteobacteria bacterium (assembly GCA_026710425.1). Lineage (GTDB taxonomy): Bacteria > Pseudomonadota > Gammaproteobacteria > Pseudomonadales > Pseudohongiellaceae > UBA9145. The sequence continues at coordinate 19,585 of JAPORB010000221.1, read as the reverse complement.
TTGGGCCACAACCGCGGCTTGGATATCGTGAGCCGATTCTGACCCAATTCGAACCCGGTAGTTTCACCAATGCGGTGGGACTGACCAACCCCGGAGCGCAGCGCTCTGTCGAATTACTATCGTCACTGAAAGTACCCAATGATCGCTTTCTGTTGATTTCAATCTTTGGTGGCAGCGTGGAAGAGTATGTGGAGGTGGCCAGACAGCTCGCACCCTGCGGCGATGGTCTGGAACTAAATCTCTCCTGCCCTCATGCTCGGGGCTATGGCATGGCCATGGGCCAGGATCCGGAACTGGTGCGAGAGATCGTAGCCGCCGTCAAAACCGCAGTAGCCGTTCCGGTCATTGCCAAGCTCACACCCAATGTGCCCAGCGTAGCGAAGATAGCCAAAGCGGCGGTTACTGGTGGTGCGGATGCAATTTGTGCAATAAACACCATGGGTCCCGAGCGCATTGAGGTTCACGGCCACTCCGTTCTCAGTAATGAAGTGGGCGGTGTATCAGGCAAGGTTGTACTGGAGCGGGCATTGGAATGTGTCAAAGAGATTTGCGGGACTGTTGATTGCCCTGTAATCGCCTGCGGAGGCATCAGTAGTGCTGATAATGTCCGTACCTTTATGCAGGCTGGTGCTTCTATCATTGGCGTGGGTTCTGCCCTGGTTGGTCTGACCACTGATGAGATCAGTGAATACTTCCAAACTCTGAGCCTGGATCTTGCAGATGGTACCGATCAAGCAGAGGCACTGGTGCGATATGACATTGACATGGATTTTCGTCCGGTCATCCTAGCCAGCAATAAGACTATTACAGATGATATTTGTATCTTGACCTTTGATTCAGGAATTGAGATCAAGCCTGGGCAATTTGTTTTTCTATGGATCCCAGGCCTCGGAGAGAAACCCTTTTCAGCACTAACAGATGATCCGTTTCGGCTGGCCGTAATCAACCTAGGCAAGTTCACTGAAGCCTGTATGAGCCTGCAACCTGGCACTGAAGCCTACATACGTGGTCCCTATGGAAATCCAATTGTGCCACCTGCTGAAACAAAAATCATGGCAGTGGCGGGTGGCACGGGTCTGGCAGCGGTATATCAGCTGGCAAGGGACTTTGGCAATACCGAGATATTCTTCGGAGCTCGTTCTGCTGAGCGTCTGTATTTTGTTGAGGAATGTGCCGCTGTTAGTGAATTACATGTGGCCACCGATGACGGAACCTATGGTCATCATGGCGTCATAACGGAACTGCTGGAAAAAAGGCTGAGTAATCTAACCGATGAGGAACTGAAAAACCTTATGTTTTATAACTGTGGACCTGCACCCATGGTGCATGCTGCCGAAAAGGTGGCACGACAGTTCTGTCCACCGGAGCGTATTTTCAATGCCATTGATTACTGGACCAAGTGCGGTGTGGGTATCTGTGGAGCTTGCGATGCACCCGATGGTCGTCGTCTCTGCGTGGATGGTCCCTTCCTTGATGCGGCTGACATTGAAAAACCGCAACTGTAGGCACAGTATATGATATCCAAGTCATCGCCCTTCTGATTTTGGGTTGCGGCATTGGCACCTCATCATTTCTCATGCACTGTTTCGAATTAGGTTCAATGTAACGAAGTGCTGATTGAAATATATGCCAAATCTTGGCGACAAAATTTTAAATATTCTGAAAGTACTATTTATTGCAGTTTGAGAAGTATGCCCGCCACTTCCAAAATCGGAAGCTAATATTGATCTGCAATAATCCAGAACAGGAACCAATAATAGCTTAATAACTACAGATAGAGGTAGAGGTAGCCTGATGAAACGTCGTGACTTTCTTACCAAGGCACTTGCTGCGGGCATCGGAACCGCAGGGTTTGCCGTAACCAGCGCACAGGAATTGGGACCTTATCAACCTAGAGACTGGAGTGGAAACACGCCACTACCCTATCCAGATCCAGACCTGATCGCACTTGATAATCGCTTTCAGCAATACATTCTTTTCAACACACCAATTAGGCGACACCATACGGGCACTCTCTGGGCGGAAGGGCCGGCCTGGAATGGGGTGGGACACTATCTGATCTGGAGTGATATTCCCAATAACCAGCAATTGCGCTGGCTTGAGGACGATAATGAGGTCACCGTGTTCCGTGACCCGGCTGGAAACAGCAATGGTAATACTTTCGACTACCAAGGCAGACAATTGTCATGTGAGCATGGCAACCGAAGGGTGGTCCGATATGAGTACGATGGCACGATCACAGTCATCGCTGAAAGTTTTGAAGGAAAACCTCTCAACTCACCTAACGACGTGGTGGTTCATCCAGATGGAAGTATCTGGTTTACAGATCCTCCATACGGTATTCGCGGCAATTACGAGGGAAACCAGGCTGATCAGGTACTCCCGCTCTCGGTGTATCGGGTCGACGGCGGTACTGGTGCCATTTCAAAGGTTACCGATGATATTGATGCTCCTAATGGACTCTGCTTCTCACCGGATTTCTCCCTATTATATGTGGCCGACACCGGAGCTAGTCGTAACATTAAAGTATGGGAAGTAGACGGTGAATTACTGAGGCATGGCCGCACCTTTACTGAGCTTGTGAACCCTGAAAATGGAACTCGTACAGCAGCCGATGGCATTCGCTGTGATATGGATGGCAATGTGTGGGCTGGTGCTCGGCCTGGCGTACAGATTGTAGCTCCAAATGGTGATTGCGTTGGCCTGATCCGATTGCCTGAGGTCTGTGCCAATGTATGTTTTGGCGGAGCAAAGCGAAATCGTCTTTTCATGACCGCCAGCCAGTCTTTGTACTCCGTCTATGTAGGAGTGAGGGGTGCCGGAATAGCCTAACTCTTCCAGCAGAGTATAGTCAGCAACCAAATCATCACCATAGAGAGGTGCATACTAATGAGACTCTAGGATATCTCACCTAAGTTTTGATAAATTGCCTTTTTATTTATTTTACGTTACCAATCATAGTCACATAATTTTCAGATATTTAGATTGTGTCTGCATTAAAACCCCACTTTTTTGAAGAATTTCGGCGTAGGGCAGCATTATAGTAGTTTTCATGCAAACACTATATATGTGATTTCAATTTTGATTGCAAAGCAAAAAATATTCACTAAAGGAGAAAATTAGAATGCTAACAGAATTAGAACAGGATTTATCTTTGCAACATAGCCTTTTCGAGGGATTTAACGATAATGGCGGTATTTTAATCTGTGGAATTGAAGCTGGGATGAGTAAGAATGAACTGGAATTAGGGAGAAATAGACGGAGCGAGTTACTTTGGCTTATCATCCCTCTGCGGCAGTAAGTGGGGCATGCGGAGAACCGCTGCCAACAATGCACGGAGCATTTTCGACACGCGGAAAGAGGCTATTGAGGGCGGAAGGTTGCCAGTAAACAGCACAGCTAACTCTACATCCAAAGCAAGGATGGCAAAGTCTGCGCACGGAACTCCCCTTGGATAAATTCAATTCCGCTCAAGAGGTGAGATCCGTAGCGGCAAAGATTGGGTTTTGCCGATTATGGTTCCCGTTGCGATTGGGGATAAACGGTGGTGAGTAAAAATTCCCAATTTGTTGCGACAGGTGGATACTCATGGCTTAAAATCGAAAGTCCAGACGATTATGACAGGCTGGTCGAGATTCTGGATGCCTCATTCGCGCCGAATGTTATTGCGAACCAACTAAAAAACAACATTTCCAAGGTCGGTGCTGTTCTTGTGGAACACGACTATATTGATAAGGATTACAGCAGCACTTACTAAAATTTCTATGCAAAGATGGGGCGGCCCTATAGACGAGATTGCGTCAGACTGCACTTTTTCGATGAGTCTGTGGTCTTCGGAGAATCCCCTGTGCAATTGCAAGGTCCGATACCCAGAAACTATTTCGGATATATGGTGTTAAGACCGACTATTACAGCGACTCTTGGCCGCTCACTTCTTTCACCGAGGATCCGAAATGGCGTGAAAGGATATGCGATTCAAGCCTGCCACAAGGTCCATCTCCTTGGTGATACATTGACAGTCTGGGGCTTTCCGTCAATGGCACAGCATGCAGACATCGCAGTATGCGCACATGTATCCTGTTGGGCAATCCTTCGGCACTACAGCGAACAATATGCTCAGCATCGGGAATTGCTGACGCACGACATCACGATGCTGTCGAAACCATTCGATCCAGGAGGATTGACGCCATCGTTGGGTCTGAACCTTTATGAAGCAGAACGCATCTTCCAAGCCGCTGGCTGCTATCCGTTGATGATTGTCAGGGAATGGGACTACGAAAAGGAGGAATGGGTCGGAGACGACAAATTCTTCGCACAGATGCTGAGTTACCTAGAATCCGGTTTTCCACTGTTCGTATCTTTGCAGAGCAGGACTATGAACGAAGGTCATGCCATCGTGCTTGCGGGCTATGATTGGCATGCAGATCAGTCTGATTCGAATCGGGACAGCTCTCATGTGTGGTCACGAGTAAGCAATCTTCTCGCCGTGGATGACAACATGCTTCCCTACAGCTATGTGGATGTCTGTGAAGGCAACGATCCAGAAGGGGAAATCGAGAACTATACTTCGGAGGATTTCAATGCGTTTATTGTCCCGTTGCCGGACAAGATCTTTTACCCTGCGCATGCTGTGGAGCCATTTTCGCTTGGTACCATGCTCCTGGTATTCAATCAAGCGATGAATCTACCTGAAGAAGAGACACTGTTACGACGGTACTACATAACCACTGTGTCAGAGATCAGACACTTCGTTCGCAGCAATATCTCGCAGTTCGGTGAAGTGCTGGCAGATTTGCTAATGCATCTGAAGACAACCCAATTCGTATGGGTGATTGAGTATGCGACCGATGAACAGTGGAGGATGAAGCACATCACAGCGCGGGCTGTGCTAGATGCCAGTGCGAGCCGCACAGACGAACAACCCATGTGGCTCTGCCACAATGACCAAATGGCAATTATTTTTGATCGGTCGTCAGAAGTGCCGAAGGGGCAAGAGATAGCACTTCAACGGCCCACAAACACGCCGCTCAGCCGTATGGAGACCAATGTGCGGCCAGTGATGTGATAACCAGCGGCGGTATCGGGGAAACGCTATCAGTATTCCAGAAATGAGAGGAGCAAATGAACAAGAGATTAAATGCCTATTTTGTGAGCAAGGGCGCTAAGGAGCTGGATGAAGACGTGCTGAGAAACTATGCGGCGTCAATGAGGAAGGAAACGATTCCGGAAACAGAAAAGCAAGTCAGGAAGAACGAGGAACGAGCTGCGGAACTGCGGTTCTCTCCGAGTCGGGCCTCAAGACGTCAGAAATCCAACGTGGGTAAGAGGTAAAACAGGCGTGGGGTAGAAACTTGACTTCGACTTCCCTCAACTCGCTAATCTAACGGTCGTTACTCTGGTGCCTGAAGCGACCATAGGCCGTCATGATGATGGACTCAAGCGCTTCGGCACTCTCACGATCAAGGTTGGGGTCTTCACGGAGCAGTTTGGAAAACATGGCGATTGGCTCGCTCGCCCGCCTTCGCAAGGACGTGAAATCGACGGGGTCGAGACCAGACCAAGCGGACAATGCGGTAAGGCTGACTGCATCGGGCTGACGTCCACTCGACATCCGGGATAATGTGGTCTGGGAGACACCCGTCTGCTCGCTTAAGACTTTCCAAGTAACGCCTCGCGCTTGCACTGTGGTGCCGAGAGCAGCGTAAAACGAAGAAAAATCGAATTGGGAGCGCCGGGTCATACTGGGCAATCCAAGGGCTTGCTGGCTGAGGAGCGATCGGGGCCAAGTCTATTTGCCTCCGTTCTGGCTGTGCCTGTGTACATAAGCAGAACCCCTGAAATTTAGTTTTTTAGAAAATTGCGGAATAGCATTATGACACCTGCGAATCGGGTTTAGTTTATGATCTGAAAAGTTTGCAGAATGCAGATGTAAATTCGAATGCGATCCTCCGTCTTTCTTAGAATTGAACACTCAATAAGTCCATGGAGCTTGATCTTGGTTTTAAGGGTTTGTTCGGCATGCTTGTGATCGGCTATCTAAGGCTACTAAACGCCTTCAACCTGTTCAGAAACGGAAGGTATAGCGAAACTTCAGGCTGAGATCCGATGAGTAGGACTGAAACCGATTGTCCTGGTCACGATCCTCCAAACCGTAGTTCAACACAATAAATCCCTCCTGACCTGCCTCTGGAATCCATTGCAATCTGGTATTGATTCCAATTTCCTCTGAGATGTTGTCGTACTGGGCCAGAGTAATCCAATACAGAGTTGGCGAAAAGGCAACCTGGGTATTAATACTGCTCAGCCTTGTAATAAATGCCCCCTGAGGCAACTCAATATCATTCCAATCATAACTGATTGATGCGATAAAGTAACGCGACTGGTTCCAGGTGAACTCACCATTCAGATTCACTCTTTGACCATTGAAAAAATCGCCATATCGCCAGGAAATAAATCCGGAAAACTCACGCTGGCCCCCTGTTTCGATAAAGAGTTCCTGCTCGTCAAACTCATAACTGCCAGGTTGAATAAATATTTCCCTGCCGGGCTGGCGAAAGATAGGAAAGGCACTTTGCACTACTTCTTGCGTTGAGTTGTAGCCCAAAGCAATAATATCCCTGCCGGCAGTTTCCAGTTCAACAGGTCTGAAAGTGAACACCTCAGTCTGCAGACCGCCATCAAGGAGCTCAATGCGTTGCATGTCAATACCACCGAAATAACTCTGGAATGGACCCCTCTCAAAGAACCGAGTATAGCCTGCATCGGCGGTAAAATCCTGAATATTGGCATTATTGACAAACCCCATCGCCGGATTGAAGTTCTCTTCAACCACCTTGTAGCCAAACCGTGCTCGCCAGCCCACGCTGCTGGGAAAACCAACTCCGATGCCATACGAAGACTGATCCCCCGACAGGCCCTCAGTTTCAGACTGCTGATAAAATACATTACTAAAGATGCGCCTGTTATTGGGCAGCCGATTATTGATGTACTGAAAATCCACACCAGCAACGCTGTTATCGAGATTGGAGGCTGGATCGCCGTCGGTAAAGATAATCCCAAACCGGGAGTCTTCCAGCACATTGGCCGAAATGCGGGACACTAGCAAGTCTGTGGCGGCAACATCAGCTTGCTCGCCCTGGCGAATGGCCAAGGTGCCAATATTGAATCTACCGACTCGACCACTGATACGGCCCCCATATTCGATATCCACCGGAGAGCCATTGGCCGCCAACCCCAGTCGTCTGGAAAAGTAGGGCCTGGCATTTTCCCCGCTGGCTCCCACAGCCGCAAAGTTACCTGCTGCCATACTGCTTATATTGCCGAACTGGAAAAGATCGGAGTCATTGTTGAAAAAGTCACGTCGCTCAGGAAAAAACAAGTTAAATCGAGTGAGATTTACCTGACGGTTATCCACCTCGACTGCGGAGAAATCTGTATTCACAGTAATGGCGGCATTAAGCGAAGGAGTTAGCCGATAGAAGGCATCCAGCGAGGGTTCGTAATTGTCAACATTGGTAGCAGGATTGAATGTGTGCTGACGAATGGCAGCGAGGCTCGGCACAATATCCAGACCGACTCCCTGGTTCATCCCCTCCATCCCGGTCATCTCGCCAAGGATGGTCGCATTGTACTGTCGATCCAAGGACACCCAAGCCATTTCCTCATTCTTGCGCCGAATACCACGTCCGAAGTTGAACCCCCAAGTATCAATATTGGGATCAAAAGGAAGTGACTTGAAAGGTATTTCCACCTCCGCCACCCAGCCATTGCCATCGATACTGGTAGCTGTGTCCCAGATGGTGTTCCAGTCCAAGCTGAACTGGGTAGGCGTGGTATAGAGTGCATCATGACGCACGCCGTTGAGATTGGTTTCGAAACGATAGCCAGCCCGACCCTGATTGAATGGATCAAGGATGATTACAAGACGGTCATCAAAAGGCAGCCCCTGACCATGGCGTATGGTTGGTGCAGAAATCAGTTCGGGTTCACTATCATACATTCGGGCACCGACATAGAGTGCGTCAGTCGTGTACACTACATATAACTCGGTAGGCTCTGATGGTTCGGCATGGTCTCCCGGTCTACTCTGGTGAAAATCCGTAACTAGTTGTGCATGCTGCCAAACTGCATCATCCAGAACTCCATCAACTACAGGTGCTGTATTGACTCGCACCGCACGAAAACTTTTCGTATCAACCCGTTGTTCATCTAATACTTCCTGGGCCAGAAGAGTACTGCTAGTTGGCAGCATGGCCACTATGAGCACCAGCAACCAGATTAATGGTGGATTTTCCAGGTGGTGGGGGCGAGCATTATAAGCAAAAGGATCAGTAGAGCTCTTAACCTTATCGAACTTTGTTTTAATGCTAGTAATCAAGGCACCACACCAGCAAGTTTGATTAATTTGACTTATGGAAAGAGCCGTCAGTAGGGCCGACTTAATTTTCTGACCGTGCATCATCAAGCGTGGGCTCTGATAAGTCATATGACTTTAAGCTTAATAAAGGCTAGAGCTTCCCACATTGGGCACTGGTTAAACTGCAAGTAATTCATGGATTCAGTCAGAACCCAAGTGTGAAGCAATATCTCGCCCGAGCTTGATCATGACCATACTCCAGCTAAACTTGACCCTGAAGAAGTACAGTATGAGAATTTGAACCCAAGCCCGCCAGACGAATTATATGCACAGTGCTACGTTGCTGCGGGACAATTTGCTGCAATGTCCCAAACTGTTGCATTCCATGGCCATCAAGCACCATGCTATCTTCCGATAAAGAATCAGCATAGTCAGGCAGGAAAGTTACACTCGGAATATAGCTGATCAGGTTGAGTATGTTTCAACTCCCTAAAGTGCCCTAGCCTCCTCTCTCTTCCTTTTTAGTCGTAATTGTATCATCATGCTGATACGGCTTGCCGTTGGCATCGGTTAAGTATGAACATGCTGAACTCAGGCCATGATTTTTTTTGAGTTAAAGTGGTTGATATCCCGCCACTTCATACGCAGAGTTAGCAAGAGCAAACCGAGGTAGGTACCATAGCGATAATTGAGCAACCCTGGGAGCATGAGCACATGGATAATTACCGACAACTGGGGTGCCGATCTTTCTTGCTAACCTGATCCTCAATGATAGCAACAAGATCCGGAACCACTGGCTTGGCTCTCAAGGTTTAACCAGACTGAAACTGACCAAAGTACAAAGACGTACTAACCTTCGTGGAGCAAAGGACAATTTAGAACGCCAAGTCAGGTGATGGGAATTGGTCAAGCAACACAGTTCCAGACACTTCAGCAAGTTTTTTCAGATACCAGTGATGAGATCTGCTCCAGACCTTACCCTCCACTCCCAAATCAGCTACCCTTGACAAACTAACGCTAAACCCAAGGAAATTCCAAACCATGGCAATACCCGAATTTATGCAAGGACGACTGTCTATCCCCGCTATAGGGGCTCCTCTGTTCATTATCTCCAATCCTGACCTAGTGATCGCCCAGTGCAAGGCAGGCGTGATAGGTGCTTTCCCGGCACTTAATGCCAGACCGGCAGAACTGCTGGATGAGTGGCTTTATCGCATCAACGAAGAGCTGAGTGCCCATGATCAGGCTAATCCGGAAAATCCGGCTGCTCCCTATGCGGTTAATCAAATCGTTCACGGCTCCAATGATCGCCTGATGCATGATGTTGAATTATGCGTAAAATACCAAGTGCCGGTAGTCATTACTTCACTGGGTGCCAGGCCGGAAGTATTTGAAGCAATTCACTCCTATGGCGGCATTTGCTTGCATGATGTAATCAATGACCGCTTTGCACGCAAGGCCATTGATAAAGGGGCCGATGGGCTGATCTGTGTCGCGGCAGGTGCCGGCGGACATGCGGGCATGCTCTCCCCCATGGCATTCATTAATGAGATTCGCCAGTGGTTTGACGGTCCCGTGCTGCTGTCCGGAGCCATTGCTACCGGGGACGGTATTCTTGCCGCACAGGCCATGGGGGCAGATCTGGCCTACATCGGCTCTGCTTTCATCGCCACCGAGGAAGCCAATGCTGACACAGCCTATAAACAGGCTCTGGTGGAGCATGCCGCCAATGATATCGTTTACACCAATCTGTTTACCGGTGTGCATGGCAATTACCTAAAACCCTCCATCGAAAAGGCAGGACTGGATCCGGACAATTTGCCGGAAAGTGATCCCAGTACCATGAATTTCGGCTCTGGAGGCACCACCAAACCCAAAGCCTGGCGGGATATTTGGGGTTGTGGTCAGGGACTTGGGGCCATTAAGTCCGTTCTGCCAACCGCTCACCTGGTGCAGCGCCTTGTGTCAGAGTACAACACAGCTCGCCTGCGAGTGCTAAAGGCTGGTTAGTTTGATCAATACTATCGAAAATTTCTGCATCACCATCGGACGGGTTCTGCTGGGCCTTTACTTCATCCTGCCCGGGATCAGCAAAGTAACAGGTTACCAGGCCACTTCTTACTACATGGCCGAACATGGCATGGTGTTCATTCCGTTCTTTCTAATACTCACCATCATCATTCAGATCGGTGGAGGTACAGCTCTTGTAGTGGGTTACCGGGCCCGGCTGGTCGCTTTTATTCTAGCCGGACTTACTCTGATGATCAGTCTGGTTATGCATGACTTTTGGACCATGACTGCTGGTGAGCTACAGACTGCTCATGAAGCCCAGAACTTCATCAAGAATATGGCCATCATGACTGGATTACTTGCTATTGCTGGTCTCGGTGGCGGGACCTGGAGCATAGATCAAAAGGCTGGCAATCGGTCAGTCAGTGCAACTAACTGAAAGCCCCTTAGCCCTTTCCACTCTCCGGGTATGAATCCCAAAAACGTTTCGACTCTACATTTCTAGAAATCAGCACTCATGAAAACACCACATACCCCTAGACGCGGATGCCGCATCATCCGATACAAAGCTATTAACATACTCACAGTGGCATTAGTCGATACCTTTCGCCCAGCAAATGATGTATAAACAGGGCCATCAGCAATACTGTATATTCTTTAAGTGAACTCTATCAATGTGCTTTTGCTGGCGTTGGACTTATCATAAATCCTTGGAATATGTTACCGATTTGAAGTTTTGCGAGAAATCAGCCAATGAAAACCTTCTTTCCACCTCATCTAATAATCAGGGCATTGATGCTTATGGTGCTCGGTCAGCCGCTCTGTATGCTGGCGCAAGAGAATTCTCTTGAAGCAACCATTGATGAGGTGCTAGCGGCCTGGAACCAAGACCAAGTGCCGGGGGCTGCAGTGGCTTACCTGGAAAACGGTAATGTCCTATTCAGCAAGGCTTACGGCCTGGCCAATCTTGAGCATGAAATAGTCTGGACTACTGACACGGTATCTGACCTTGGGTCTGTCTCCAAGCAGTTCACCGGCATGGCAATAGCACTTCTGGCTGAACAGGGAAAGCTAAGCCTGGATGATGACATTCGGCAATATCTCACTGAACTTCCAGACTTGGGCAAGACCATCACCATCAGACATCTGTTTCACCATACCTCTGGGCTGCGGGAAATCTATGAAACGCTCTTCATGATCAATCGCAGACCGGGTGACATCATTCTCCAGGAAGATGCCCAAACTCTGATCCAGTACCAATCCAACCTTCAGTTTGAACCAGGTTCACGCTATTTGTACAACAACACGGAGTATATGCTGCTGGCAGATATAGTGGAGGCAGTCACCGGACAACAATTTCATGACTGGATGGATAAGAACATCTTCACGCCACTAGAGATGAACGACACAGTGATTATGCATCGCCAGGGACAGGTCATTCCGCGAGTGGCCACTTCCTATGAAAAGGATGCTACCGGATATTATAACCAACGATATGACAATAGCACCTTGCAAGGTGGTGGCGGCATCTATTCCACTGTGGAAGATATGATCAAATGGCTGGCAAATTTCTCTCGACACCTGGTTGGTAACGAACAGACTTTCAAAACACTTACAGAATCTGGCGTGCTTAACAACGGCGAGTCCCTGAATTATGGGCTGGGTATCAGCGTTGATGCACCCGGGGGCATAACTCGTTGGAGCCATAGCGGTTCCAGTGCGGGCTACCGTTCCATGTTGGAATATCTACCTGACCTCGACCGCGGCTATATTTATCTCACCAGCACTCCATCCAACGGCTCACCAGCGTCAAAACTGTCTCAAGCCTTTCTTGGAGATGTGCTTCCACCTCCTGAGTCTGACATCACACCAGAAATACCGCAGATCCCTAAAGCGATGCCACTTGCGAAACCAAAATCTTACGCAGGACGCTACTTCAGTGATGAACTGGAAGTGTTTTATACAGTTAAGCTCACCGCAAATGAATTGAGCCTGTACCATCGATGGCTTGGCGAACATAAGATGCTTTATCTAGGTGAAGACAGGTTTTTTCTGCTTGAACTGGGCGGCACATTGGCTTTCGGACGCAATGACCAGAATCAGGTGGATGGCTTTTTGTTCGACAATGGTCGCACGATTGGGGTCGAGTTTCGCCAAATTGATTAGCGGCTGATTTGATGCAGCAAGTGCTGGTCTAAAATTTGGCAATAGTGTGGCACCGAAACTTGAAGCAATTGAACCGAAAAAACATTCTTGGTTGTATCCGGAATTTTTCCCAAAAATGGTCCTTTTTTATTGAATTGGATTTTCATGAATAATACGGGATATTGATACCTCTTTTTTTGCCTTAGCGTCGTTCAGCCAAATTGGCTATTCGTTCTGCAATCAAGCGAATATTACTCGCCGTCACGCTGAACTCTTTTGCCAGTTTAGACCAACCCGCAAGCACCGATTGCGTTTGTTCAACAATTTCCTCTATGAGGCCTTTGCGCAAATCTGCCAATTCGCCCAAGGCGCGCAAGTGCGAAATACTTGGCGCTTTAGCCTCTCCCATAACCATTGTGCTCTGCTCTCCACCTGGGCCAAAAGAGAATGTGAGGTCATAGGCGGGCGATAGCCGCCATTCCCCTAGTTCATTCATCAGAAATGAAAAGTTCTTGGAATGATCATCCCGGTTATGGGCAAGCACATTGAAAACTGCGAGGCGAAACATCTTCTCGGTCTCACGCACATCGCAGGTGAGCAATGTCGTGAGTTCAATCAAATCTTGATAATCGAGCGATGGTGTTCGAGAATCAGAATGAAGTAGACCAGAGGCTGTATGCATGTGCAAACGCCTCGAGACATTTCGGTCAAACCGTTTCGTTGCAAAATGTCCAGCACTCTTTTTAGCGGGAAATAAATATGTCTCCGGGATAACGATACCCGCCTGTCTTGCCATCTCCGCATAAGCAAACTCTATCGCTCCTGCATCCAATCCATCTTGCGAGTTGGCAAATTTTACGAGCCAGTGTTCATAATCGGTGTCCAGCTTGTCAGCACCGTGAACGATTAGGCCTTGGTCCCGGTCAAATCCGATCAAGGCTTTCGGTCTCGCTCCCGCAGATGATCCGTTCAAAGCCAGCAATTCGGCCAAAACGTCTTCGGCTACTCCTACTAAAACATTGGCAGACTGTGCCGCGAGCCAATCGAGATCAATCAGCTCATTTCCAGGTATCGCAGACAGATTGGGTTCGTAAGTCAAAGCACCCATACCCGTTTGGCCAATATGCGCCAATCGATCGAGCGGGCTTAGTTGCTCTGGCAATAACCCCTTTGTGCGCATGGCCCGATCAAAAAGTAGTCTCCCCCAGCCATCTGGAAGGCTATCATTAAAAAGTCCTGGCAGTCCCTCAAACAGCTTGCCGTCAAAAACCTGAACTCCAAGTTTCAGGGGTAGCCGAAATGGTGAGACATCTAACCTTGCTGCAACGAAGCCTGGATCATACTCAAAGAAGATCTTTCGATCTCGCATTGCCAGCCTGCCCAAAGGCTGGGCACCCTCCCCAAAATCCAAGCCAACCTGAATCTGCGATACGGTTGTAAACGTCATGACCGCGAGCCGCGTTTACGCTTCGGTCTCTCTATTCCGGATACAACATCGTCAATTGAAGCGAAGTTTGACGCGTTAGGCGCACTGGCTTCTATCATTTCATCCAGACCGCCAAGGACGAGCATCAATTTGAACAGATTATCAACAGAGACCGCACCACCCTGCTCAAATTTGCGCAAAGTTGCCAAAGCAACGCCTGACCGCTTACTGAGGCCCGTTTGAGTCAGGTTCATCGAAAGGCGTCGCTCTCGCATATTGTCTGCGAGCTTACGCTTGGCTTTTGCAGGTGTATTTATTATCATCATAGTAATATTTATAGCATGAAAATAATAAAATTACTATTATAATATCAATTAATAAAATTACTATTATAATATCAATTAATAAGGATATGCTTTTTATCGTATAGTCGGGATTGAATGCACATTCGTGCTTTTGCCAACTTTCCAATTCTTTCTCCAATCGCTCGAAGAAGTGCTAGGCAGCATCACCATAGCGATCAATAAAACAAGTCAACATGCTCAACCACTCTTCGAATACCTTGATCAGTTATCTGTTGGTCAACCAAAATCGATGCCTCACGAAACGTCACGCTCTGGACGCGACCGAACTAGTGTCAAGTCAATGGATATTTGTCGCATAGATGGAATCATTTATATGCTCTGATTAGCAAGGCAGCCAGTTAGACTGAAGCGTGTTGATCCGTCATTTTTTGATTGACTTAACACTAGATCAGTTTTGCGGGTCTTGACGAACTAGAGAGGCGTTCACAGACACTACAAAGCTTGAGTCATACAACAGTACGCGCAAATAGGGTCTTGATGTCTCTTTCGTTTCCTCACGCCAGGCAGTGGAAGGCCACCCTCGTTTATTCTGTATAGATGTTTTCATCAAGAAGGGGGAGGAGAATCGCCATGCAATACCACATCAAAGGCAAGAGCAAACCCAGCGGGAAGAAACTGGGTCTATCTATGAAACATACAAAACAACGGAACCGAATTTGAAGATGATCCTTACTACCATTATGCAGCGCAGCCAGGTGACTATTTCGACAGCCGTTTTCAAAATGTTGAATATCAAGCCCAAGGACAGGGCCACCTTTCAATATTGAGGTGAACCGGGTCTTTTGACTTCTGTGCTATGTAAGGTAAATCGCCAAGGCTGTTCCGATTGCCTTATGGGAGTATAGCAAGCAGCACGGCACACCAAAGCCAAACAAACTGTATGTAAGTCCAGCGAACCATAAAATTTCTGGATGCAAATACCATCATTCGATTTTTGACACGAGATAACGAATCGAAGGCTGAAGCTTACTTTCGACTTCTCCAGCGAGACAAACAAGTTAAGGGTTGTTGCCTTTGACCTTTGTAAGAGTCTCAGCACATCCAACAAGACCAATTTCAAGACTCAACAGCAGGACCCCCATACTTTCACCTACCGATGCTTCAACTGTCACCTCACATTGACCTATGCAAAGATCGTTGGTGTTATTGGAGGTTACACTTTATTCCTGTCAGAACTTTCAGGCAGCCGACTACACTTCACCTGTTAGCTTGGCGCATCACAAGCCTGTTCTACCTCTCGGACTACTATGGGGGTGCTCCTGTGAGGGGTAGCCCAGCAGCACGAACAGGCTCGGGTGGAGTAGGTTTCCCCAAAACCATGCCCGCGTTATTGCAGTTATCCGACATGGTTTTGTCTTTTGCCAAGCTTGTTTATACTATTGATCTATGACAAAGCAAGAAAAAATTAGTCGGCTATCACCTACGCGCTTATATCCCCACACTAGAAGGATGGGGTTTTACGCACCCTCGATAATTACAAAAAACCGATGATACTGAACTCATTAAGTGAATGGTTTGGACTCAATCAGGAGCTGCTGTGGTTCACTACGATTGCAGTTGATCTGGGTTTCGCCATTCTGCTGTATCGACTTTTCGGTCGCCAGGGATTGTATGCCAGCATTATCATCAGTCTGTTACTGGCGAATCTACAAGGACCAAAGCTGACTGAAATCTTTGGCCTACAGACCAGCATGGGTGTCATTCTTTACTCCAGCATTTATTTCGCTACTGATCTGCTCAGTGAGCGTTATGGCAAGGAGGAAGCTACCCGCGCCGTAATGATTGGATTTACTGTCAGTGTCATCATCATCGTCATGATCAGCATCAGCCTTTTCTATCTGCCCGCCAGTTCCCCGGAAACTGCAGAACTCGCACAGAGCATGCACACAGCGACAGCCACACTGTTTGATTTCACACCACGCTTTGTACTGGGATCCTTGCTGGCTTACCTCATCAGTCAGCGTTTTGATGTATGGATTTTTCATCAGATCAAGCATCAAACCAAAGGCCGCCACTTATGGTTGCGAAACAATGTCTCGACCCTATGTTCACAGGCACTTGATACTATTATCTATGGTCTTGTTGTCTGGTGGGGCGTAGTTGATTTTGCAACCGCAATGCAGTTGGCACTGGCAAAATATTTTTTCAAAGTAATGATTGCCTTGATCGATACACCTTTCATTTACCTGGCCAGAGAGTGGAACATGGGCAACAGGGATTGGGTAACAGGTACCGAAAACATCCAGCGTAGTGCAGTCTAGCCGTTGGAAACAACCAAAGCAGACAACGGTAACCCAGCAACGATTCTTAACACGATTCAGGTCTCGCAGCTCAATGCATCAAATGAAAACTGGCCTGACTATCTGACTCGCCACCAGAATTTAAAAGTCTCCAAAGACCTCAAAGCCAAGCCGATCGGCGTAACGAGCCTCGATTATATCTTCAGCGTATAGTCTGCCATCAAAGAGTTCATTGATGTCACTTAATATGATATCAATGGCTGCCAGCTGTTCGTCCGGACTCTGCATCAACTGCAAGGTGGAACCCCACAATGCCAGCATGCGATTGTCGATAATCCTGATCTCATTTGCTTTTGCCCATTCGGCACCGATGAGAATGCCAAGTGCCTCAACGCGCTCGGCCAGACTGGTGCTGACTAACGAATCTGCATTTCGTAACAGACGTGCCTCCACATCCAGCCATCCGGTAGGATGAATGAGTGTGCCCTGATAAAAGCCGACTACCCATTCCAAATAGGTCTTTTGAGATTGAACCAGCTGATTTTGTATATCAGCACGGTAGGTGCGGATAAACAATGACTGCTCTGGCAGTTCAGAAGGCCACTGACGTATCCCGGTAGTGAGACATGAAGCCAGAATCAGTACAAGCCAGATGGCAAGAAAAGAACGCAATAAATTGTCGAAAACCTTATTTGGACCATAGCAGCATGCTGGTTGCCGGTATAAGGTTGATGGTGAATCCTTTTGCATTGATGGGTTTTGGCTATGGTAAGATTCAATGCGTTCGCATAAACCGGGATTGAGTTTCACTGGCTCCGTTCGGCCATTTGGTATGCCTTGCATCGTAAACCCAAATCGACCAACCTTACTCTCCGAATATGAGATTGAGCAGAACCAAAAATTGCGGCCATTGTGTTGCCCCTGAAAATTCAATGCTATCTCAGCGGCAATCAGTGTAAACCACTATATTTTCGCTTTCACCTCAATTATTCCCAGTTTATGAAAACAACATTCTGTCTTGCCGTAGTCATGGCTCTGCTAATGCTTGGAGATACCCAGGCCGCCGAAGCTGCAGGGGTCACTGTCCGCCGTCTCAGCGAAGGTCCTTTAATCATGGCGGATATGGATAACCGCATGGGCAGCAATATTCAGGGTCCTTCTCTGATCAAGGTCCCTGACTGGGTTGAAAATCCATTGGGGGCCTATTATCTGTATTTCGCTGACCACCGTGGTACCTATATCCGACTGGCCTATGCCGACCAGATAACCGGTCCTTGGACTGTTTACTCTCCAGGCACACTTCATCTTGAAGAATCCTATTTCCCCACAACCTGCCCGCCCTGTTCCCTAGCACCGGGTACCAATGGGGCATTATATGCACATATCGCCTCACCCGATGTCCATGTGCGAGAGGATCTTGGGCAGATTGTCATGTACCTCCATGGTCGGGATAGAGGCCGACAGCTGAGCCGCCTTGCGGTGTCAAGTGATGGCATTCATTTCCAAGGCAGGAAAGATATTCTCGGACGACCATATTTTCGGGTAATCCACTATGACAATTTCTATTATGCCTTGGCCATGCCTGGTTATCTCTATCGCTCTCCAGACGGATTAGGACAATTCGAGGAAGGGCCCAGATTCTTCACCGATAACATGCGCCACTCTGCACTGATGGTTCAGGATAATCATCTCTTTGTTTTTTATACCAACCGTTTTGATTCACCAGAGCGCATCTTTCTCTCAACAATTGATCTCTCTGGTGACTGGATGGAATGGACTGCCAGCGACCCAATTGAAGTGCTGCGTCCCCAATATGATTGGGAAGGAGCCTATTTGCCCGTAGCTCCTTCCAAGGGCGGACATATTGATACCCCGATGAATCAGCTACGGGATCCAGCAATTTACCAGGAAGGTGGCAAGACCTACCTGCTGTACTCTGTTGCTGGGGAAAGCGGTATTGCTATTGCTGAGCTTGTGTTCAATGACTAATGGTAGTTCCATATCAGGCGATTAATCCGTTCTAAAGAATCGGGGATTCCTGTATTTGAGGCTACAATCCTGCTTTCATTGCTGTGGCGGGAAGCGAACAAACCTTTGTATGAAGGACCACAACCTTAAAGGAAGTTCAACATTTACGCAAAATCTGCTTAAAAATCAATCAGATAGAAATTCAAGCACCACTACAAATGGCACTACAAAGTTAACTAACGCCGAAATCGGGAAGATCAGAGAGAGGCGAAGGATGCGCCACCCACGGGATAGCGCATTTGAGCGTCTCGGCACATCCGACTAATTCGATTTTCGAGGCTCAATAGCCCGGCCCGCACATTTACCTACCTACGCTTCACCTGCCACCGCGCAGTGACCGGCGCAAGGTTCGGTGTAGAAGTTGTTGTTTAAACTCTCCTTTTGCCGGGACTTTCACCCAGCTACATTGCACCGGTTAACCTGGCACACCAAAGTTTACGAAAGGTTCTAATTAAATCAGCCGGGGACCCCTGATTTTACTGGCCCAAGCTAGAGCTAGCGGGAATTGCTAGGAATAACGGGAAGCTGTAGTGCTATGCCCACAAGGTGAGGCAGAGACCAACCATCAGGATGGGATTATTTGTCCTTCAACTATCAAGCTCGTTAATAATCAGGCTGCTTTCTTTGCAGATGGTTGCAGTGCAATCTAAATTTTTACTTATTGATTTATAATAAATTTATAAAATATTGAACTTACGCAGGGATCGGTATATCTCCGAACGTTGGTACAACATTGACAGAAAGGATGCTGCGAGTGGCAAACTTCTCAGTGCCAGTGATAGAGCCGAGATTTAAAACCAATCGGCTGTAAAGTGACGTCAGACTTGGCATTTCTGTGAGTCAGATAAAACATCTTCACCCGTTCTGAAAAAGCAACGGCAGGTGGCTACGCCCGTCTTTCCGCAATCTGATGCGGATTGACGGACGCCTGCCGAGTGTCAACTGCCGTTCAGGTCCTGCTGCTCCAGACATTGCAGTGCAGCGACAACCGGGACCCATCGTGTCCAACCGCGAT
>JAPORB010000109.1 GCA_026710425.1 Gammaproteobacteria bacterium | reverse complement strand
TGCCTATGGGATGCAACCATATACTCCGGTGGTCGCCGAGGTGGCAATAATAGATACTTCCTGACCTGCTGCATTGTCATTGAAAAGGAAGGGACATGAGGCATCCGCCAGAGAGTGGAGGCATTGTCTGTGGCTATGTGCTATTTTTGTGCGTCATCTAATCAAAACAGCATAGTCTAATGCCAATAAATTGCCGAAAAGGTGAAAATAGATGTTTCTCGAGTAAAGACTTTCCGCTGAATTGCCTCATCAAGCAATGCTCCACTACCGGGAATTGCTGCAAAAAAGAAAGAAAAATTGAGCCACCTGTTACTCTGTGATAAACTACAATCCCATCTAGCGGTGTACAGTTCGTCGACAATTTGATGAGTTTTTGTACACTGATCTGCAGGTGGAATTCCAGTGACACGATTTATCTTCATTACTGGTGGCGTAGTCTCCTCGCTGGGCAAGGGCATTACCTCTGCCTCACTATCTGCCATTCTTGAGGCCCGTAGTCTCAAGGTGACCCTACTGAAACTGGATCCTTACATCAATGTGGACCCAGGCACCATGAGTCCATTTCAGCATGGTGAGGTGTTTGTTACTGAGGATGGGGCCGAAACTGATCTGGATTTGGGACACTACGAGCGCTTCAGTCGGACCACCATGCGTCAGAAAAATAATTTCACCACCGGGCGTGTGTATGAAGAAGTACTGAAACGGGAACGGCGTGGCGACTATCTCGGAGCCACAATCCAGGTTATTCCCCATATCACCGATGAGATTAAGCGCCGGGTTGTTGAGGGTGCTGGTGAGGTGGATGTGGCTCTAGTAGAAATTGGCGGTACGGTTGGTGATATCGAATCCCAACCTTTTCTGGAAGCGGCCCGACAACTCCGGGTGGAACTGGGATCGGAGAAGGCTCTTTTTGTCCACCTCACACTGGTGCCCTATATCGGCACTGCGGGTGAGACCAAGACCAAGCCAACCCAGCATTCGGTGAAGGAATTGCGCTCAATTGGTATCCAGCCGGACATCCTGGTATGCCGATCCGATCAGGAAATTGAGGAAAATGCTCGGGAGAAAATTGCGCTGTTTACCAATGTGGAACCAGCAGCCGTGATCTCACTGCCAGACACGGATTCCATTTACCGCATTCCCTCCATCCTTGGCGCAGCCGGACTAGACGATATCGTAGTCAGCAAGTTAGGTCTGCAGTGCCCGAAGGCGGATTTCTCTGAATGGGATCGGGTAGTGGATTCGCAGTTTAATCCCGAACGGGATATCAGACTGGCTATGGTAGGAAAATACATGGATCTGCTGGATGCCTACAAATCCCTGAATGAAGCTATCTTGCATGCTGGAATTCAGACTAGGACTCGGGTCAACATCAGCTATATTGATTCCACCGAAGTCATGGAGAAGGGGGTGGGTCTGTTGGAAGGACACGATGCCACCCTGATACCGGGTGGATTTGGCGAGCGCGGTTTTGAAGGCAAAATCCAGGCAACCCAGTACGCCCGTGAGCATTCAATTCCCTTTCTTGGTATTTGCCTTGGGCTACAAGCGGCAGTAGTGGATTTTGCGCGCCATGTGGCGGGTCTGAGCGGGGCCAACAGCAGCGAATTTGAAAAGGATTGTAAACATCCGGTCATTGCACTTATCAGCGAATGGACCACCGCCACTGGTAACATCGAGTCCCGTGATGAAAACTCAGATCTTGGTGGCACCATGCGTCTTGGGGCACAGAAGTGCCAACTTGACAATGCTTCCATCGCATCTCGCTGCTATGGGAAGACAGAAATAAAGGAGCGCCATCGTCATCGCTACGAGTTCAATAACGATTATCTGCAGACTTTGCAGGCCGCAGGATTAAGGCTGGCCGGTAAGTCAGCAGACGGCATGCTGGTGGAGGTTATTGAGGTGCCAGACCATCCCTGGTTTGTAGGTTGTCAGTTCCATCCAGAGTTCACCTCCAATCCGCGTGAAGGTCACCCACTTTTCACGGGTTTTATCAACGCCGCCATAGCTTATAACGAGGAACAGAACAACCCGGAAACTCTAAATTCATTGGTGGAACTCACCGCCAAGATCGCTCGTGCCTGAACGGGCTTACCACCACTTAACGGTTACTCCATGACAAGCCAACCGCTGGCAATCGCCAGCCTTAAAGTGGCCAATGATCGGCCCTTTACATTGTTCGGGGGGGTTAATGTGCTGGAATCCAGGGAGCTAGCCTTGCAGGTTGCCGGACATTTCAAACGTGTAACCGATGACCTTGGAATTCCATGTGTCTTCAAGGCTTCCTTCGATAAGGCCAATCGTTCCTCTCTTAATTCTTATCGAGGTCCTGGTCTGGACGAAGGCCTGCGCTGGCTGGAGGAGATCAAGACGAGTTTTGACCTGCCAATTCTTACCGATGTGCATCAAGCAGATCAGGCAAGTGCTGCTAACGAAGTGGCCGATGTCATCCAGTTGCCTGCTTTTCTGTCAAGACAGACCGACTTGGTCACCGCCATGGCCCGGACTGGTGCCGCCATCAATATCAAGAAGGCCCAGTTTCTGGCACCGGCGGAAATGGGGCATATTTTGCACAAGTTCGAGCAGGCCGGTAACCAGCGGCTGATGCTGTGCGAGCGAGGTAGTAGTTTTGGCTACAACAACTTGGTAGTGGACATGTTGGGCTTTGCAACGCTCAAGAGTTTTGGCTATCCGGTATTGTTTGATGTGACACACTCCTTGCAGCAGCCAGGTGCACTGGCAAGCAGTGCTGGTGGTCGCCGTGCCCAGGTGCTGGAGTTAGCCAAGGCAGGTATGTCGCTTTCTCTGGCGGGTTTGTTCCTGGAGGCCCATCCTAATCCGGAGTCGGCATTATGTGATGGTCCTTGTGCCCTGCGGCTGAATGCACTAGAGCCGTTTCTTGGGCAGATCAAGGCACTGGACCAGCTGGTTAAGTCTCAACCTCCTCTGGTAACGGTATGAACATGATAAGAAAAGAAATACTTTGCCGATTATTATCAGAATGGTACATGGAGCAATGTAAACTGATGCCAGTAAGGTACTGAAATGAATAAAATTAATCTTGTCAAAGCACAAGAAATTCTGGATTCAAGGGGTAACCCCACAGTCTATGCAGAGGTGCTTCTCGACAGCGGTGCCCGAGGCTCAGCTTGTGCCCCCTCAGGTGCCTCCACTGGATCTCGCGAGGCCCTTGAACTCAGAGACCAAGATCCTGCCCGTTATGCTGGCAAGGGTGTGTTGGGGGCTGTGCAGAATATAAACACCACGATTGCTGGGAGTCTGAGGGGACTAGATGCCTCAAACCAGGCGGAAGTGGATCATTGCATGCTGTCGCTTGATGGCACCGATAACAAATCAAGGTTGGGTGCCAATGCCATTCTTGCTGTCTCTCTGGCAGTGGCCAAAGCCGCCGCTACCGAGGCCGATATACCCTTGTATAGTCATATTGTCCGTCTGGTCGGCTCGGGAAGACGACTCAGTCTCCCGGTACCCATGATGAACATTCTCAATGGCGGCGAACATGCTGACAACAACGTAGATATTCAGGAATTCATGATCCAGCCGGTGTCTGCCGATTCTTTCAGTGAGGCACTACGGCATGGGGCTGAAGTTTTTCATGCCTTGAAATCGGTACTTGGTCAAAAAGGACTAAGTACGGCGGTCGGTGATGAGGGGGGATTTGCACCGGATCTGCCTTCTAATGCCGCTGCGCTTGATGCTATTAGTGAAGCAGTGGAAAAGACAGGTTTGCGCATGGGTAGCGATATAAGGTTGGCACTGGATTGTGCGGCATCCGAGTTTTATGCAGAGGGCAACTATCATCTCAAAGGGGAAGGCAGACAATTAAGCTCTGATGAATTTGCTGACTACCTTGCCACACTTGTCACAAACTATCCGATTCTGTCGATTGAGGATGGCATGGACGAGTCGGACTGGGAGGGATGGGCCACCTTGTCGGCACGACTTGGCGACAAGATTCAGTTGGTTGGGGATGACCTGTTTGTGACCAATACCGCCATTCTCAGGCGTGGAATTGATGAGTCGGTGGCCAATGCCATATTGATCAAGTTCAATCAGATAGGCACCCTGACTGAAACTTTGGCTGCCATTGAGATGGCAGGTCAAGGCGGTTACAGCGCAGTCATCTCACATCGTTCGGGAGAAACCGAAGACACAACCATCGCCGATCTGGCGGTGGGTACCGCTGCCGGACAGATTAAGACTGGCTCACTGTGTCGATCTGATCGGGTGGCGAAATACAATCGGTTGTTGCGAATTGAGGCTGAACTTGGGGATGAGGCGCATTATCATGGACTGGCTGAGTTCAAACGGTTTGCTACATCTAACCTACATGAGGAATCCAGCTGATAGCAGGACAGCCAATTGCCTTAAACCTTGGCAAGCGGTTATTAATGGCTAATGGCATGTTGGTTAACCCATAATACAGTCCAGTAAATTGACATAGAGCCTTTCCATGAAACTGCTGTTTGGTACTCTGGTCGCTGTTATATTGATGCTTCAGTATCAGCTGTGGCTGAGTGATGATGGCAATAATGCCCTTAACCTGCTGAAGCAGGAATTGGGAGCACAACGGACAATAAACGACGAGCTGGAGGAGCGAAACCGACTGCTAGAGATAGAAGTAATTGATTTAAAATATGGTCTTGAGGCAGTAGAGGAAAGGGCGCGTTCTGAATTGGGGATGATTGGTGAAGACGAAATCTTCTACCTTATCGTTCGATGAGAATATAGCTGACTGATCTGGCAAAGTAACCTCATTAATTAAATGATCGTTATAGATTACACCTTTGATTCTAAAGAGTCATTTTTAATCTACTTTAGTGAGCGGATGAACTAAGCCAAGGGCTGAATACAATGTCTGCAAAAATCACTTTCAAGTTCATGATGACCTTACCCAGTTCAAGTAAAGCTGAGCACAGGAAGTGCATATTTCTATTATGAATGTGTGGGCAATAGTGCCGGCCGCCGGCCTGGGCAAACGCATGGGTGCCGCAACCCCCAAGCAATATCTGCCGTTGCTGGGTAAGCCTGTGTTGCAGATTACTCTGGAAAAACTGATGGACGTTCCGCAGATTGACTCTATTGTTGTTGCCCTCAATCCAGAGGACCGCTATTTCGGGGAACTGTCACCGGGTTATGACAGTCCTGCAAGTACTGGGATTGAGCGCGATGCCAGTAGCACTGTGAATGAAGCAGGAAACATGGATAGCAACAGTGAGGGTCGCATGGGCAGTAACAGGAATAGACCTGCTCTGCAAACAACGGAGGGCGGTAACACACGGCAGCAGTCAGTCTTTAATGCTCTGGAATCCGTAAAATCTCGTGCTGCTGCCGATGACTGGGCATTGGTGCATGATGCTGTGCGTCCCTGTGTGCTGCCCTCGGACATCGAAAATCTGTTGAGTGAGTGTTGTGATCATGCGGTCGGTGGTTTGCTGGCCATGCCCCAGGATAATACCATCAAGCGTGCGGATGATAGGCTACATGTCGCCGAAACCGTGGACCGATCGGTTTTGTGGCAGGCTCTTACTCCTCAGCTGTTTCGTTTTGGGCTGTTGCACGAGGCCATGGCGCAAGCCTGCAAACAGGAGAGTGCGGTGACTGATGAAGCCAGTGCGGTGGAATTGCTTGGTCACAGCCCATTGCTGGTGAGCGGCGCACGGCATAACATTAAGATAACTCGCGAATCGGATCTGGCACTGGCAAGTGCCATTCTTAGTCTGCAATTGTCTGCTTCAGCCGAGGTGTGTCGATGAGTTTATCCCAACTTCGCATTGGTCATGGTTTTGATGTGCATCGTTTCAGTGAGCAGTACAGTGCAGAAAAGCCATTACGTCTGGCTGGCGTAACGTTACCTGATAAGTTGAGTTTATTGGCCCATTCTGATGGGGATGTTGTGTTACATGCTGTTTGCGATGCTATCCTTGGATCTGTTGGCGAGGGCGATATCGGCACCCATTTTCCCGATACTGATGCCGCTTGGGCCAATGCAGACAGTGTCAACCTGCTCAGACAAGTGCTGACACTGGCACGCAACAAGGGTGTTGCCCCCTCGAACGTGGATATCACAGTCGTTAGCCAGATCCCCAAACTTGCTCCTCATCGTCAGGCTCTCGTGGCACGTCTTGCTGACTTACTGAATTTGCAGTCTGATCAAGTTAATCTCAAGGCTACCACCACCGAAGGATTGGGTTATACCGGACGCAAGGAAGGTATCGCATGCCATTGTGTTGTGCTGATGGCTCCGTTTGCCTGAACCGACTAAAATATGGGCCGTTCAGACGCTATGCTGGCACCTGCCAACTTCTTTAAAGACGGTTTGAATTGTGGCGTGTGTTGCATGCAAGAGCATTTCCCTTATACAGGTTGAATCTGCAGCTTTTGCAGTTAAATAATCATGGTCGGTTGAGCTTTATTGAGAATACTTGTGTCAATGCACCACAAAACTGCATTAAGAGCAATGAAAATTATCAGATAGTCAGTCAATTTGTATTTGACCGATTCGCCAAAAAATAATGTTTACTGGCTCATTATTTCTATTTGAAGATTTTGTAGGATGTTCACAGGATTGTCGAAGCCTCAGTAAAGTCGAACATCAGTTATGCCTGATCGGGACATTTCCGTGGAACACAACTGGGCTTTTGTGACCGGGGAGCCGCAGCTCACTGCCAGCATAAAACATAGCCCAGAGGATTTTGTAGTGGAGGAGCAACTTGGCTTTGAGCCTGATGGTAGGGGTGAGCATCTATTTTTGAGGCTGCAAAAGCGCAATCTCACCACCACCGAGGTGGCCACCACCTTAGCCACGACACTGGGGTTGCGCAGGGTGGATGTGGGCTATGCGGGAATGAAGGATCGTCGGGCCCAAACCTGTCAGTGGTTCAGTGTGTTGTTGCCGACCTCCCGGGAATCGCAACTGGTCAACCTGGAGAGTAACGATCTGAAAGTGCTGGAGACTCGGCGCAATGGCCGCAAGTTGAAAATCGGTGCCCACGAAGGCAATCGATTTGAGTTGCGGCTGCGCAATATTGTCGGAGACAGGCAAGTACTTGAGAAGAAGCTGGAATGGTTGCACCACTATGGTGTTCCTAATTACTTCGGCCAGCAGCGTTTTGGCCGAGATCTCTCAAGTCTCCATCAGGTACGCCAATTACTGATGGCAGCGGACAACAGGACGGTCGCGCAAGGCAACAGCATACTGGGTCGTCAAAAACGCAGCTTGTTGTATTCTGCTGCCCGTTCCTACCTGTTCAATCAGCTGCTTTCAGCCCGGGTGAAGGAGCAGTGCTGGAATCGTTATATCGAGGGGGACGTGCTGGCTCTTGACGGCAGTAAGCGATTGTTCACGGTGGAGCCTGGTAAATGGGATGACAAGTTGCAGAATCGGCTGGCAAGATTGGACATACATCTTACTGGTTGCCTAGCCGGATATCGGGAAAATAATCAGTACTATGAAACTTGCGGGTCTGCTGCCGATATGGAGAAGAGGGTGCTGGCTGATTATCCGGATTTGTTGAGTGGACTTGTACGCCATGGTTTGCGGGCAGGTCGGCGAACATTGAGGTTCAGGCTGCGCGAACTAACCTGGAAGTGGCCGGTAGAAAATGAACTGAAACTTGAGGTCACGCTGCCTGCGGGTGCTTATGCCACCAGCCTGCTTAGGGAGCTCTGTCGAGAATCCCCAGCTGTGGCAGATGAGGAGGCGACGGGACGGGTCGTTGGTCGGTGAAATATCAACAGGTCAAAGACCAGCTGCCAGTCCCCTGACAAAACTATTGTCCGTTCAACCACTATTTACCATATCGGGAGAACCGTGTTAAACAGCAAACAGAATTTAAATGGTATAGGAATGACTTCACAGCGTACTCGAGAGCGGCTGATTGGTCGGCTGAGGGATCAGGGTATCGACAGCATGGCTGTGCTGGATGTCATGCGTTCAACACCAAGACATATCTTTCTGGATGAGGCTCTGTCTCATCGTGCCTATGAAGATGTGGCACTGCCCATTGGGCATAACCAAACAATTTCGCAACCCTATGTGGTGGCCCGGATGACCGAAGCCATCCATACAAATCACCAATTGGATCGGGTGCTGGAAATTGGCACCGGCTGTGGTTACCAGACAGCTGTACTGGCCCGCTTGGCCAAGCGGGTAATGACTATTGAGCGCATCAGGCCACTGCTGGATCGGGCTCGGAAAAACCTGCGGGCACTGGAGTTGCGCAACATTGAGTTCAAGCATGGCGATGGAAGTGCAGGCTGGCCTGAGCGCGGACCATATGATGCAATAATAACCACGGCAGCCCCCCAGCATGTTCCTGAGGTGTTGCTGGAACAACTGGCCGATGGCGGACGAATGGTGATTCCGGTTGGTGCAGACGAAATTCAGGAGCTTCGACTGATCCAGCGAAACCAGCAGGAGTTCAAGGAGACATTACTTGACAGAGTCCGATTTGTGCCACTGCTCACTGGTCAGTTACAACAGTAAAGTGCTGAACAAGAACCTTGGTTAAGGCGTGTGAGAACCCCATGGCTGGTGAGTCCAATGTTGATGCCCGACCCGGTGGTTGTTCCGGTTTGGGACAATTTGCTCCGGTTAATTCAGCCCGAGATGCCACCTTGTTGTTTGCCAAGGGCCTTGCCATGGGACTGGGAGATTCTGTGCCGGGTATCTCCGGTGGCACTATCGCTGTAATTACCAATCTTTACGATACCCTGATTTATTCCATTCGTGCCATAGACAGGATTTTTCTCGGCCTGATATTTAAGGGTCGTCTTGTGTCGGCTTGGCAGCGCATCAATGGCAAGTTTTTGCTAATTCTGGCCTTGGGGATGCTGGGTGGATTGATGCTGTCGGCACATACCGTACTCTATTTACTGGAGGCACAATTCGAGATTCTTATGGGGTTCTTTATTGGACTGGTGTTGGCCTCGTGTTTTCTTTTGTTATACCGAGTTCGGCTAACTCAACCTGTCCAGGGCATTGGTATGCTGGCAGGAATCGGTATTGTGCTACTGGTCGGGTCGCTGGAGCAGGCAACTTTTGAGCCTTCCCCGCTGTCATTGTTTTTTTGCGGGGCTGTTGCAATCTGTGCCATGATTTTGCCTGGCCTGTCTGGAGCGATAATCCTTATCTTACTTGGTGCTTACCAGTACATGCTTACGGTGCTGATTGAATTGGAATTAGTGAGTATGGTGGTTTTTATGGCGGGTTGCGTTTGCGGTCTTCTGTTGTTTTCGAGAATACTGGCGTGGATGCTACACCACCATCATCAGCTTAGCTATAGTCTGATAATTGGCATGTTGCTGGGATCTATGACCGTATTGTGGCCGTGGCAACAGGTGCTGGAAGTGATACCGGACACTGAGGATGGGCTAAGGGCAGTACACACTGCGCTGCTTTGGCCGTTAAACTACACAGGGTTAACAGGTCAGAGTCCACAAATTGCAGGCGTATTGATTGCTTTGCTGGCTGGAGCCGGGCTGGTGCTGGGCTTAAATAAACTGGCTCAACCTCGTGTCTGCAGAACCTGAATATTTTCAACAGACGGATTGATCCAGAAACAGTGGAGTCGGTGAACAGTAAGACAGACAAGTTACCTCAAGGGTCTAAACCAGATGCAGTCGCAAACCAAACCGAAACAATGTGCTAGAGGTGCCATCGCCTATAATTGGTTCTTCTTGATGTTACTGGCGTTACTGCTACCCGGTTGCAACAATCTGGCACCCATTGTTGAGCAGGGCAGGGTACAAGAGGTTAATTCGCCAGAGATCACCAGTAGCAACGGTCTACTAGATCCGACACAAACAGTTTCCAGTCCTGATTCCTCCCTGGACATGCGTCCTGAGGTGTTAGTTTCAAATGCGGATGGCAGTGTTTCGACAGTAGTGGTGCCCAATCAGAATCCGCAAAAGTATATAGTCACCGCTGGCGATACGTTGTACTCCATTGCCTTCAGATACGAACTGGATTACAGGCAGCTTGCTTTGGTCAATGACATTGCGCCTCCCTACACCATTATGATTGGCCAGGAACTTTCATTGACACCTGCACCATCGACACCTGCACCATTGACACGCAGGCCATTGTCGCAAGGTAATAAACCAGTTGATGCACCGAGGGACCCAACACTGGAAGTTGGCCCTAGCATGCAGCAAAGTGAACAGCCGGTTCAGCAACGTGAACAGTCGGTTCAGCAACGTGAACAGCCAGCTCAGGAACAAGAACAACAGGAAAATAAACAAGAGCAAAACCAGGGATCGACTTCAGTAGACTGGCAATGGCCCCATACTGGCACTCTCCTTCAAGAGTTCAAGCAAGGTCTCAACAAGGGGATCGACTTCAGTGGCAAGGTGGGAGATCCGGTACTTGCTGCCGGTCATGGTGATGTAGTTTATTCAGGTATGGGTGTACAGGGCAACAGCAACCTGATTATTATCCGGCATACTGAGCGTTTTCTCAGTGCCTATGCCCATAATAGTGCCATACTGGTTCCTCAGGGCTCGCAGGTCAAGGCTGGTCAGGAAATCGCTAGGCTTGGAGTTAATGATGAGGAAGTGCCCATGCTGCACTTTGAGATAAGGCAAAATGGCTTGGCCGTGGATCCACTGCAGTTTTTACCGATACGATGATTATTACGGTCAAAATACCAACAAAGCCCGCGAGTCAGGATATTTGAATTAGGTTAGCGGGACAAACCCAGGGTCAGTCGTTTGGAAGATTGCTGAAAGGATTGGTGGTGGGTTCTGCCTGCGTGTTCAAAGAGCTAGGTGGCTGGTGGCATCGTTGCTGTTTGATGCATATTTCACTGAATGTGACCGACGCGAAGTTCACTGTAGAACTTGTTGGTTAAACTCTGCCTCTGCCGGGACTTCCACCCAGCTATATTACATCAGTTAGCCTGACGCACTATCGTTCAAAGGGTGAATTTGATACTCATCTCACTGTATCTGTTTTCAGAAGGTTCCAATGTTACCTAACGGCTCTTTGCCTTTGCGGCAATGTGGGGTTGTGGCGTTCTGGTTTACTCACGCTGTGGTTCTTGGCGGAAGCTGGGCGGATTCAAAGGCTATGCGCTTTCCAATGGGTGTTATACAGACGTCCATGGCAAGCCGAAGATGCTCTCCACCAATGAATTGAGACAGAATGACTGCCAGCTGCTGTCGGCTCCTGAGCCGATGTCGGCCATGGTGTCTCCTCCGGCGAATCCCGGTCAGTCTTCGCAACATCCCAGGGAGGTGCGCTAGTTATATGAGGGGCAGGTGGCCACTAGTGCCTGCAAAAAATCCAAGACAGATAGTGGCAAAGTAAGAATTTGAATATTTCACAGCCTGTGAGAGCTCCAGCGATACCTCTGAGAGCCGGAGATATGTGGAGAATGAGCGACAATTCCTGCTGTAGAAAGCATCGCTCTTGATGGGGAGTCAATTTTACATGAAGAGCTTTTCTAGCCAATTCAAGAAGCTTGTGCTCAATTGATTCGATACGCCGAGGTCTTCGGCTCCAATAGCCGCGCCCATTCTTCCAGGTTCTTTTCTCGTGGAAAGCCACGCATGCAATTTTGCCTTGTCTGTTTTTTCTGCTCTAAACTTCCGTTCTTTTTCTGGAATATTATTTATATACTCCACTGAAACAGGCCAAATTGAGTCATCTTCAGGTACCATTTCCAAGACGAAATTTTCGAGCTCTCCAACAGACTTGTTGTTCGGCATTATCCATACCCCGATAGTCGGATCATTATCAAATATACAACCATTTGGGTTCAATTCAGCAGGAGGTCTAACTCCAGCCTGACTTAATTGATCCTTTACGTCCTTCCAAGTTATTTCCATATATCATGTACGATGTTTTTCTTAATGTTAGATTGTTTGTAGTTTTTCTACTTTGTAATTCTGAGTAACTGATAGACATATTCCTGTAGAGCCGAACCCATTTTTTTGCCCCATCATTTATGACTTTCCAACGAATCATCTGCCCAGATATCCTCTTTGCTCTCCCAATAATCGCGGACACTCTCAAACTCTCGAATTCTCTCTGAAATTTTGCTTATTTCTTTCGGGTAAAACTCCATTACTGCATCACATAACTGCAACATCCATCGCTTTCGGGAATTTTGTTGTATGATTTGAATTTGATTTGAGTTGGCAATCTGTATCTGTCCCCACCCAAGGGCACCAATTGACAGGCATCGCCAATCTAGAAATTCAATCGGTAAAAACAAAACTTCTGAAACTACCACGTCTTTGCCATCAATCCTGTACTTGATCATGATTAATGAGAAATAATCTATATCTGATTCATACAATCGTGCAAGTCTTCTAATAGAAGTAAGGTTGGGCATATTGAAAGCCGTGTCTTCTCTATGAGTCTTAACATCAACTGTGGAGTGGAACCCGTCGATATCGGTGAATGCCATATCAGCCATCGCTCTACGGGCAAAATCGCTTGAATACTCGCGACACCATTCGCCCAGTAAAATATCAAGCTGGTCAGCAACCAAAGACTGCAATGAATCTCCGACTGCTCTTGTACTGTTGGCAGTCTCAGGAGTAAGAAAACTGTCTAAAGAGTTGATATATTCCTTTATAGCAACAGCTACCTTCTCATGGTATCCCAAGTAATAGAATCTTGATTTCACTCTAGCAAACTTCCCTGAATGTTTTTGGATCGTCCTCCCGCAAAAGAGGTCTTGCGTTGCTGCGGCAAGGAATTTCGCTCCCAGAACACGCCATCCCTGTAACCCTGAATAGCTGGATCATGCTGAGCAAGATAAATTCTTTTTTTCGCCCAGCACAAATACTTCATATTGATATCAATACCGCTCCATTGCCGCCCTAGCTTTTCTGCAACAACTAGTGTAGTACCACTGCCAACAAACGGATCAAAAACAAAATCGTTTTTTCCGGAGCTTGCAAGAATTAGCTTTGCAAGCAGCTTCTCCGGCTTTTGAGTTGGATGAGGAGTATTCTCAGGCATTGACCAGAAAGGGATGGTTATATCCGTCCATATGTTAGATGGATAGGTCAATCGATAGTTACCGTCCTCTTCTGCCGTCCAGTCCTTGGGTTTTCCCTCAAAACGATATGGGGCTAAAACCTTGCGCTTTATCTTGACTAAATCCACATCGAAATAATATTGTTTGGAGTTGGTGCAGAACCATATGTCCTCTGTATTGTTTTTCCAATTCTGATTGGCTCCTCTCCCCTTTTCCCGCTCCCAGGTGATTCTATTTCTTACGAAAAATCGATCCTCTAAAACAGGCAATACTAAGGATGATGTCTTCCAGTCTGAGCAGACATAGATAGTTGATCGCGGCTTTAGCATTGGAATGAGCAGGTCGATAACCTCGGCAAACCAAAGTGCATAACTGGATTTGTGAAGTTCCTTGAAACGGTTTCCATGATAGTCCTTTGTGAGGTTGTATGGAGGATCAAGGATAAGCAAATCAATGAATTGTTTCGGAAAGTAGGCGGCGAGATCAAAGAAATCCCCTCCGATCAGTTGTCCCTTGATTTGCTCAAGGCTGGTATTTCCCTCGATCTGCAGAATTGATTTAGCAAGTTCATGATACTCCTTTTCAGAGCACATGAGTGTCCTGTTCCTTGATGCACTAGTTACCATATTTTTTGACTTACCCTAAATGCCGAGTTTCCGCTTCAGTAATTTTCGGTCTACCGAAGCAATAATATCATGAGTCTCATTCCCAAACTCTTTTTTTAATTCACCTTTAATCTATTGCAAATTCCCTTTCTTGTGAGGTCAAAAAAATCATGTCCATGTTTTATGATGTGGTATGCATCCTTCCCAAGAGCTTTCTCAATCATTCATTCGTCACATAGAAGCAGGATATGGTGAAATTCCTTTTGATCCATATTACAAAGCATTGGACAGTGCAGATAAAAGCTATCTGACTCCTAAAGCTTGCGAAGCAGGTCAATTATATAATCCAGATCCCGCTACATTTTTAGTTAACATTTCTGTTATTTATGCCAATTCGGAAAATACAAAGCACACCAATTTACAACTGAATAGTTTGCTTGACCTCCTTGGTAAAGAATTTGTCAGTCTGTTTCGTTGTATACCCGCTTTTTTAGAATTATACAGAAAACATCGATCAGCAATTCTTTCGGTCAGACCTCTTTTTCGCATTCAGTCCAGTCGGGCTTAAATGGCCATAATGGTCATACAAGGTTCAGAACAGGATTGAAATGTAGTTGGACTGAGCATATAGTCTCAATCACTCCCCAAATCTAAAAATAGGGATCTAGGAAAATGAAGAAAACCATTTTAAATTCAGATGTCCTGACCTCAATAGCTGCTCAACAGCAGTGAAATTCTGAATACTTACTTTAATATTATATAGTTATGAATGATTACCGAGATTTTTGCAGATGTTAACATTGCTAATTCCTGCTAATTTACCATGACAGTTTCTCGACTGGCGATCTTGCTTCACATGGCTTATTGGCTGCCTGAAGATAGACGAAATTCGGCTTGAAGCTGTCATGATGTTAGCAGAAAGAAAATACACGAGGTCAGGACATCTGAAATTACTGCGTTGTTGGCAAATTAGTGTACTTCGCTTTTCACCTGGTTAGTAAATATTCCTTAACCACTCGTAAATAACAAGGCTCGAAGGATAACCTACACCATGCCACCGTCTAAAGCCACCAAAACTTCCAAGGATTTACGCTGTTGCCAAAATAGGACTAATTTCCACCAAGTTGTGTTCAATTTCCAACTTACTAAATGCAATTAATCACAATTCGGTTAAAAGATCCTACCTAAAGACAATTTTAGGCCATTTCAGCTTGGGGGTGAAATTTCATCAAAACAAAGAATATGCCGAAAAGTAGCCCATAGAGGCCCTTTTTTGGGTAAAGTTCTTTTGAGGATGCCCTTTGGCTCATATAAATTAAGGGCTGTAGAATAGCGCAACTCCTTCATTAAGATCAGGCATTGATCCAGTGTATGGTTTGCCTTCAAAATAGCAGGCTAGGGAATCAACCATACGGCACATGTTCTCTTGCTCTGGGTCTACGGAACGCTGCGTTTTTCTTATGCTTTTTGCAATTTTCGGCCCCAACCAAACCCCAACCGCTTCGCCAGTATCGCCGCTTTCTATCCAGATTGCGTAAAAATATAGGCGATAGATAGCCTGTTGATATTGCCGAGCGCATAGTCGCGCTCAAAGCCGTACTTATACAGTTTTGATTCGTCTTTAACCATTGTTTGCTCCGTTCGATCATTGTGTTTAGATCGCCGCCCTGTTTTGTGACAGTCATTAAAATATGCGCTGGATCACGCAAGGGGGCTGAGGTCGGCGGATGGTTGCATCCTGGCCCATAGCCGCATCCGCAGCTCTGCCGCCGCCGAAGCTCCCGCCGAGTCAGCGTCCGACCAGATTTCAAGGTGCCCGATGTGGCCCGGTGGCGGGTCGAATATTTTCAGATTCCCAGTGCTACTGGCGGCCAACGTCACCACGCCGGGCTCGAGTGTCAATATCGCGAGGCCGTCAAGTTCGCCCTCAGCTATTAGCATCACCTGGCCTGGTTGCGGCAAGCCCAGCGGCCAAAAATATGCCCCCGATGCCGTGCCGTAGCACCGCCGCCACCTGGGAGGAAACTTGGCCGTCACCAGTCAGGGCTTCCGCCTTCACCGCAACCAGCTGGCCCGCAGATTCCAGCTTGAAAATTAGCCGACCGTTAGCACCCTGCAGTGGGTGCCAGTCCATAGCCCGGATCGGTGTCGGGTAGCGGTCCGCCGTAAGCCAGCGCATGGCCAGCGGCGGCGCATGGTGAATCGTCAGCACCTTGCGACGTTCCATATAGCTGACCACCGGGGTGCCAATCCACTGCAATGCCAGATCAATCAGTTGCCGGGCAAAAGCCTGTTTTGCAGGTGAAGCCGCCACCGCCTGAGGTGCCGTAGCATGCGCCGTTCGGGTGTTAGCCTTGGCAAACCGGATTTCAGGCGCGTAGCAACGCGTCCCGGCAGATTCAAGCCCGATAATTTCCCGGATTAACCGCAAGTTTACGAGTGCGGCGGGCGATCCGTCCCGGCAGCATACCCGACAAAATACCCAGCCATCCCGCTTGACCCGAAACCGATCGTTGCCGCCACAATCCGGGCATTCCCCGGTCAGTTCCCCGCCCCGTAGCTTGTATCCAGCGGGAAGGGCAACGATCCAGTCAGCTTGCGTTGCAGCCTTCACTGCGGGCCTTATGGTCACCTCACCACTCAATAATGATTGGGTTTCCGGTTGGGGTGTGCCGCTCCTCGATTTCCATGCCGTCCTCGATGACAAGGGAGGGGTTGCTGGGTTCGTTCCAGTTGATTGCCAGCTCGCAACCGATCGTGTGATCGGTCAAGTTAGCGATATGGTTCCGGCACTTTGGCCATTGGGCAGCCCGGTATCGCCGCCCTAGGTCAGCAATTGCCGGAATGTCCAAGGTTGCCAGCCCTGCCCATGCCAGCGGCGTTATTTTTACTTCGGCCGCCGCCTGGCCGAAATCAGCAATAAAGAACCGATCCAGATCGCCCAGATCTTCGGATAGCGTTTTGCAGCTGGGGTTGCGTAGCCGATCGCTAATGTCCGCAACCCGGGATGCATCGGTAGCTAATCTTCCATTAGATTGTACCCTAGATTTAGGGCCATAAGTCGAGAACGCCACACAATCAGTCTATAGCATTTACCGCTCAAGAAATTGGAACTTGTTGGGTTTGTCGGTCCATTCTTCATGGTCGGGCAGAGGATCTTTTTTTTCCGTGATGTTGGGCCATTCTTCAGCCAGTTCCGCGTTCAACTCCAGGTACTGTTGCTGATCATCGGGCAGTTCATCCTCGGAATAAATGGCATCCACCGGGCACTCCGGCTCACACAGTGCACAGTCGATGCACTCATCTGGATGGATGACCAGGAAGTTCGGTCCTTCATAAAAACAGTCAACCGGACATACTTCAACGCAATCCGTGTGTTTGCAGCGAATGCAATTATCTCCAACTACAAAGGTCATTTGTCATTTCCTCTGATGTATTTAATTCTGTCCATGTGTACTGGCATTTTGGGGATTGTAATTCTCAGGGACAACATATATCAGTCTAAGCAACTTAGCGGGAGGTGGGGATGTATATCTCATAAAATCTTAGGGATGAATGAGAGTATTTCAAAAAACTAGCCTCACCTCAGTAGCTTCTTCCGCTGTCAGTTGCCGGAGTACGAAGCCATTATCTTCATCGGCAACTTTCCAATTCAATAACGTTTCAAGCGTAGTGTCATCATAAAGAAACCTGAATTATGATCGACACTAGTATCCGTCTTCCCTGCATAGTTTTCACCAGAGTTGAAATGGTATGTCGGCAGCAGTGGATTCCAGTTGACCCACAGACCTCGGATGCAGTCGCAGGGCACTTATCTCAATATGCTGCCATTGTCGTTCTTTTCCTTCACTCCATGTGCTGCTTGTGACCAATTCTAGCACTATCCGCAGCAATTCTCACATCTTGTCTACTTTCCGCTTGAGATCATACAGTATGTCCAGAGCTTCCCGTGCGGTGATGTCGTCTGGATCAAAGCGACGCAGGAATTCCACTGCCGGGTGCTCCAATAAGGCTAATAATTCTTGCTGTTGAGGTCCGGTGTCGTCGGCTTTGAGTTTGGCTGAGCTTGGCGTTCTGGAGTCCGCATTTGGGCATGGAGTATCCAAGGGACGGGGGCCAGTTTCCAGCTGGGCAAGTTTTTCCCTGGCAGCTGCGATAACCTCAGCGGGGATGCCGGCCAGCTGTGCCACCTGCAAACCATAACTGCGGTTGGCTGGGCCGCTTTTGACAGCATGCAGAAACACGATGCCGCTTTTATGTTCGACGGCATCAAGGTGTACATTGGCCATACCCGAAAATCTCTCTGGCAGCGTCGTGAGTTCAAAATAATGAGTGGCAAACAGGGTAAATGGCTGCAGTCGTTGAGCCAGATAGATGGCAGCAGCCCAGGCTAGGGACAGGCCGTCATAGGTGCTGGTGCCGCGACCAATCTCATCCATTAGTACCAGGCTGTTGGCAGTGGCGTTATGCAAGATGCTCGCGGTTTCGGTCATTTCCACCATGAAGGTGGAGCGTCCACCCGCCAGATCATCGGAGGAACCGATACGAGTGTAGATACGGTCAATGGGGCCGATGGTTGCAGAGACTGCCGACACATCGCTGCCACAGAGGGCTAACAGCACTATCAGGGCCGCTTGCCGCATGTAGGTGGATTTTCCGCCCATATTGGGTCCAGTAATGATCAGCATCTTCTGATTCTGATCCAGCACCAGGTCATTGGCGACAAAGTCGATATTGCTGACTGCCTCCACCACTGGATGGCGACCACCTTCGAAAGCCAACCCGGCTTCCTCGCTAAGTTCTGGTCGGCAGAATTTCAGGCTGCTGGAGCGTTCGGCAAAACAGGTCAGAACATCCAGCTCACTGAGAGCCGTACTGGAGGTCAGCAGACCATCCAACGATGTAGCCAGTTCCTCCAAAAGCTGTTCATATAGGGCTTTTTCCCTGGCCAATGCCCTAGAGTTGGCACTCAGAATCTTTTCCTCAAACTGTTTCAGCTCAGGCGTGATGAAACGCTCTGTATTTTTCAATGTCTGACGCCGCATATATTCGGCGGGCAGATCTGCCCTGGCCTGTTGCCCTTTACTGATCTCAATGAAATAGCCGTGAACACGATTATAGCCAACCTTGAGGCTAGACAGGCCAGTGCGTTGCCTTTCTTTCTTCTCCAGATCAATCAGAAATTTTCCCGCATTGCTGCTGAGGTTGCGAATCTCGTCCAGTTCTGGGTCAAACCCGGCAGCGATGACCCCACCGTCACGAACCACGACCGGAGGGTTGTCTACGATCGCCTTGGACAACAATTTGACCTCTTTTGGGAACTCGCTGATCTGCCGGGCCAGTGCAGCCATTTCTCCACCCTCGATTCGGCTTAGGCATTCCTGCAGCTCTGGCAGTCGCTTAAGAGACTCCCGCAGTCTGGCGAGATCACGTGGTCTTGCTGAGCGCAGGCCGATGCGAGCCAGTATGCGCTCAATATCGCCCATCTGTCTCAGACATCCGCTGACTGGCTCAAAGTGAAAATCGTGTTTCAGCCGGGCCACGATGGCCTGCCTCGCTTGTAATACCAACCGATCCTGCAGAGGTCGGTTCAGCCAGCGTACGAGCAGGCGGCTGCCCATGGCAGTTGAGGTGGTATCCATGACCGAGCGTAGGGTGTTGTCCTGCCCCCCGGCCAGGTTAGTGTCGATTTCAAGGTTGCGTCGACTTGCGGCATCCAGCATAACGCTGTCAGAGAGCTGTTCAACCGCAATGCTGTGGATGTGAGGCAGTTCTGATTTGTGAGTTTCCCGGGCATACTGAAGAAGGCAGCCGGCGGCTGCCAGGGCCAGTGTCATTTCTGCACAATCGAATGCACTCAGATCCCGGGTACGAAAGTGTTCGGTGAGCAGTCTGACGGCATTGTCCAGCTCGAACTCCCATAGCGGGCACCGCCGCACCGGGTACTGCTCCAAGGCTAATTCAAGCTCTCCCACTACATCTGGCATCAGAATCTCAGCGGGTTTGATGCGTTCGATTTCACCCAACAAGCTGACTAGGCCCTCCACCTCGCTGAGTACAAAGCGGCCACTACTCAAGTTGGCCTGAGCGATTCCGTATTGATCCTCTTGGCCGGCACGGGCATTGACACTGATAGCCAGTAAGCCGTTATCGCGATGTTCGTCAAGTAGAGCCTCCTCACTGAGTGTGCCGGGGGTAACGATACGAACCACTTTCCTCTCAACGGGGCCTCCCCTAGCGGCAGAAGGATCACCGATTTGCTCACAGATAGCTACTGAGACACCGGCATCCACCAGTTTCACCAGGTAACGATCCACAGCATGAAATGGAATACCACACATAGGAATGGCGGCTCCGGTTTCGCTTTTACCGCGCGTAGTAAGGGTTATGTCCAGCAGTTCGGAAGCGGTTTTGGCATCGTCATAGAAGAGTTCGTAAAAGTCTCCCATACGGTAAAACAGCAATTCTGCCGGGTGCTGGGCCTTGATGCTGAGATACTGCCGCATCAAGGGTGTCTGTGCCTTTGATTCATTCAAGAGATTATTCCAGTCTAGATGATAAATCAGGTGCAAGTTTACCTGTTTTGGTATCGAATTTTCATTGCCAAAAGCTCTGTGTTTCCTATGACTGGTGTTGCGATTCTGGCACTCCTGATTGCATGCTTCAAACAGAAGTACCGTTTTACCATGTCAAAGGTCAATTTTGAGGCGGTCGCTGGCAATGCAGCTGTTATTGCATTTTAGAGTGATCAATCTGATGACAGCTCATGGCAAGGCTACACTGGGGTAATCATGACCGATTCCGCATCAGTTAACACAGATAAGCGACTATTGCTGGCGGCTGGCCAGGTTGCCAGGTTGCTTGAAGACAACCCTTGCTTCCTTACCACAGCTGAATCCTGCACTGGTGGCTGGGTAGCCCAGTCCTTGACAGCCATTGCCGATAGTTCAGCTTGGTTCGATTCCGGACTGGTGTCCTATTTCAATGCTGCTAAACAACGTTTGCTGGATGTTCCGGAAGAATTACTGGCACCGGATGGACCAGGAGC
Source organism: Gammaproteobacteria bacterium (assembly GCA_026710425.1). Lineage (GTDB taxonomy): Bacteria > Pseudomonadota > Gammaproteobacteria > Pseudomonadales > Pseudohongiellaceae > UBA9145. The sequence continues at coordinate 1,045 of JAPORB010000109.1, read as the reverse complement.
ACTCAGCGAGGCTACATTGCTGGCCATGGCCCGCAATTCTGTATCCAACACCGATCATGCCCTGATCTCGGTGGCGGTAAGCGGAGTCGCAGGCTCTATGGGCTGCAGCCCTGAAAAACCGGTGGATACAGTATGGACTTTGCTGCAAGAAGCTGCAAAAGCAATTTGACGAGGAAAAAACGATGCTCAAGGCCTTCGGGTAGAAGCGCGCAAAGCGAATCAAGGTGGTGATGAAAACATTGCGGGCAGTCCCAAACCTGGGCGTATTTGTGCTGCCCTACAGTCCACCACACTGGTGCCATGAATTGACGGGCAGGAGCAAAGGCACACTTATTCTGGATCTGGATGGCCCGTACTGGTTGATCTTCCAGCCGCTACAGGAGGGTGGGCTGGATTGGCACCGTATTACTGCCATCAAAATATTAGGTATTGAGGACACTTATGGATAACCCAGCTAGGCCGACCTGATTCGCAACTTCATACTCATAGGCTTGGAACCCTAACTACAGACCCGGCTCTATGAGAGCTATTGGCGGCACAGAGAACTAGTGTCTTGTTAATCAAAAAATGGCGGATGTGCCACTACGGTTTGACCCGCTGTCTTGATTACCAGAAAGTGCGAATAATCCCGCCTATGCGACCAATATATCTTGACTTGACATATCCAGCCCTGAAATCCAACGAGGTTGTGGGAAAATGATCATAATGATATCGATAGAATGCCGTGATTAAAACTTATCTGCTGGCATCTGTCTTCTATTTCAGGGCTGCCTGCATTATTCATTTCTCCAACCATAGGTTGAAGCAAAGACATGCAGTCAGTTTCCTGTGGTGGCAAGCGGTTCGGATGGATTGGTCAATGCGTCTTCCAAGTTGGTGTCCTCAACACTTGCCACCTCTGTTGTTAAACCAAGATGCCCTTCAATACGGGCAACCCGGATGGAGACATCAACAACTTCCCCCCTTAGTGTGCGGACTTCCACAGAAAGGTCATCAATTCGGGTGTTGACATCGTCAATTCGGGTGTTGACATCGTCAATTCGGG
>JAPORB010000074.1 GCA_026710425.1 Gammaproteobacteria bacterium | reverse complement strand
TCACCAGCCACCCGATAAACACATTGGCATCAGTGTTAGTAGCAGAAACATTCAACCAGACATCAGAACATCCGACAATGCCCATTGACGGCCCTTCACCGGGCCAGAGATTTTCTGGAAACTATTTCTCACACTCCGCATCATCCCTGGTGTGCTAAGATTGCACCTTAAATTTGCTTTGCCCATGAATACACTCTGGTTATTGGGAATTCATGGTGTCCTTTTCTTTCAAATAAGCGCACCAAAGTTTACGAAAGGTTTTCATTAATTCAGCCGGGACTCCTGATTTTACTAGCCCAAGCGAGCTAGCGGGAATTGCAGCAGGCAGGGGATGATACCTGTATGCGGTGGCAGCCGGTGGCTACGTCGGCGTGGACCGGGCTCTGACCCGTCTACAGGAAGAGATCGAGAGGGATATGATCCTGATGGGTTGCACGTTAATCAATAAACTTGACCGCGGCAAACTGCACAGGGGTTAGCTGTCGGCTGCCCGGCGATCTCCTGGTTGCAGGCCAGAGCGTCGCAGGGTGAAGGCAGGGGCAAAATAACCACCAACCCAGCAACTGGATTGGCTGCATGCGGTAAGTGATTACGCATTCGGTGTGACCGTTGTCGATATGTTCCTGCTTTCTTTGCAGGGCATTTTTATGCCATGCTTTGCGGTGTTACATTGTCTGCATAATTGTTTGTCCTGTATCTTCAACAGAAGGAAATTTTCACACTATGCGTTACAGAGAGTAAACAATATCGCTTAATGGTAACCTCTCAAGTAGATATTGAGATCTGAATGAACTTGGACTGGATGTCCCAAGTAGTATCAAAGCCTTTTCAGGCAATTTAATATGTGGTGGTGCCAACTGGAATTGAATGTGCCAATGGTTATGCATGATGTACATCCGAACATACGCATCTTCATCAGAATGCGTATAACAATCAGCAGGCTTGCTAAATGATTCTCTTATTAATTGAGTGCTGGTCTCTTTGCTTCTGTTATCTCTGCATCAAAGTCAGCAAGGCGACCTCTAGCAGCACTTGCACCAAAATGAAATGCTAGAACGGCTGCCGGCCATTGCCGCACCTCGATATCGCCAATGTATGTACAATCGAACTGGCTGCGGGTTGATGCCCAGGCTTTTTTCAGATGGTTATTTCGAGTGAATCTGATCAAACCCTTCAGTGCTTGCGGATTGCCGACAAATCTATCGCTCCATTTGATTTCCAGAGCCCTGACCGGAACCAGTGCAGGAGAGGATTCCACAAGGTCTACTTCGTAGCCCTCTTTACCCCAGCGAGCGTAATTCAGGCGCGACACCTGTTCAAATCGCTGCGAGAAAATCGCAGTTTCCACCAAGTGGCCAAAATCGGGTTCGTTTGGGCCCCGATAACCAAACAACCCAGTGTACATGGCTGAATTGGTAAGATACACCTTGAAGTTGCGCGCTCGTTTATATCGATGTCCGTCCTGGTCAACTCGAAAGACCCGTTTGATCAGGAAGGCTGCTTCGAGGTACACAATATATTTTTGGATGGTCGATTTACCAACGCCGCTTCGCTGAGAGAGCTGTTCAATGGAAATCTCCTCGGCGGTATTAAAAGCTAACAAAGTGAAAAGTGAGTTGAGTTCCTGTATGTTGCTAATTCCGTATAGCTGTGGCAAATACCGCAGCAGCACCTTTTCCACTATGTCTGACTTGACGAATCTTTCTGGATCAAGGCGCTTCGATGGAGACAGTGCCAATTCAGGATAACCGCCGTAGTTTACATAATCGATGAATTGTGAATTTAGACTATGGATGTCATTCAATGCATAACTGTTCGGGTGTATTTCATGCATTGCCGGTTCTTCTTTGTGTAAGTCCAGATATTCGGAAAAAGTTAAGGGAGGCAGCAGGAAATCCGTAAACCGGCCTGCGCCGGATTCGGTGCTTTGACGTTTCAGTGCTGCCGCCGCCGATCCAGATACCAGCAGGCGCAAATCGGGGCGATGGTCAACAAGAGGCTTGAGATGTTTCTCCCAATCGTTGTGAGATTGGATTTCATCAAAAAACAAGTACCGTGTTTCATCGCAGCCAGGGGTGGCAGTCTCAATTTGATGCACCAGAGACTCCAGTGACTGGCCATGCAGCAGTGGATGGTCCATTTCCACATAGGCCATGCTGCGGGGATTGATTCCGCGCTCAAGTAGATTGGCAATCAGATGCCTTATCAACATAGTTTTGCCCACACGGCGAGGTCCCATCAATACCACGGCGCGGCGCAAGTCCGGTTCCAGAATCAGCCGCAGAACCTGTGCCAGGTAAGCGCGGGGAGTCAGGTTCGAAGACTCAGAATCCATTTTTCCATGGTGCCACCAAGCATTCAGCTGCTTAAGGTACTCTGTAACTTGTTGACTTGAAAAATCTTTCATTGAATTTACCAGTTAAGCTTACTTTTGTATGCTT